>JBDLHZ010000150.1:0-6557 GCA_039715135.1 Verrucomicrobiota bacterium | reverse complement strand
TTGGCCGCCAGCACCGGCCATACCCTTCGATATCCACCCACGCACCATACGGCGCAAGTGTGTCGTGGAATTCGTCCACCGTGACCTCCGGCGGTTGCTCCCCAATCTCTTCGGCAGCATCGTCCGGCGGCTCGGCTTCCGGCGAAATGCCCTTTTCTATCAACCGTTGGTCGTGCTCCATTGCGGCTTCGATGATTCCCGCCGGTGCTCCGAGATCGGCCAGATAAATGATGTCGTCCGCATCGAGATTAAAAAGGCGGAGAGTATTGTCGATGTACGCCAGGATCACGCTCTCTTCCACGCCCGCCTGAACCAGACGAACCAATTCGGCAAATGCACTGCCCGGATTAATGTCCGCCGGCAGGATATTCCCCAACGGCTCGTTTGTTCCGGAAGCGGAAACAAGGTTTGTGCCCGTTGCATCCGGTTGCGTTTGGGTTTCCCCGCCCCACGCCGTTTGATCGCCAATCAGGACAATCCCCAGAATAGCCAACATGCAAAAGAACCCTAATGTACCTGTCTTTTTCATCCCGAAACCTCCATTTTCCACTCGATAATGAACAACGTTGCTTCCTTTGACCCATTGTCGGGGAAAACATTCAAGAATGGAAGGACTTTATGGCGGCGAGCCGGTCGGATTCGGCAAGGGCGACCTCGTCACCTTTCCCCAGGGCATGTCCTGCACCTGGGAAATCAACACCGCCGTCCGCAAGCATTATCGGTTTGGGTGAAAAGTTCTGGGGTGCGGCAACCACGTTGCCGCTTTCACGCGCGGAGACGTGGTCTCAATAGAACTGTCACCGTTTACGCTTACGGTTTCCGCAGCCGATAGAATGTAGAGGGAATCGCCGCTGGGATCGTGATGGGATTGCTGGAACCGCTGGGCGAGTTGGTCCACGCCAGCGATGACAGGTCCACCGTCTCCTGCAGCACCCAACCAGGCGTATCCGGCTCCCACGAGATGATGGCTTGGCCCGCCCCGGCGGACTGGATGGCGAGCACTGGCGCAGAAACAACGATGCCGCCTAGCTCGCCGCCCGCTTCCAGGGCATCCATGAATGCGGTCACCTCGGCGAGGCTGCCGCTCATGAGCCAGGTGGTGAAACGATACTCGAGACCGCCGGTCACGGATCCCGGCCCGTAGACGGCTGACCACTTTGTGGTATTCGGGTCGTAGGGATCGAAGTCGGGTGTGCCGGTGGTAAAGTTCCAAAGCGTGAAATAGTCGACCGAACCACCCTCGCTCCGCAAGACGCCATAGATCCCCATCGCATGCGTAAGCGTGGCGTTGGCGATGATCACGCCGCCGAACCCGGAAACCGGAGCAAACGACACAGGCACCATGCTCCACCCGACGGGAAAGACCTCGTTCAGATCCTGCGAAACGGCGTCGTAGGTATAGAACCGGTTGAACTCGGCCGTGAGATAGCCGGTCGGTATTTCGAACTGCGAGTTGGCCGAGTCTGCGGGAGGAACGAGGATGGTCTCGTACTTTACCACCGCTCCCATGCCGTTGTAGTCGAGTATGATGTCCTTGCCCAAAACCATGTTCCACCAGAGGACGGGGTTGTCCGGTCCGCCGCCAAAATTCTGCGGCGTCCACTCCACCGGCACGCAGCGGGTGCTCTGGACAAGTCCGTTGTTCTGGGCGCTGACCAACGGCGAACCTTGCCGTCGGCCTACATCCACGGAAACATCCGTGTGCATGCTTCCCGCCTCGGTGGGGTTGATCAGTCCGAACAGGCCCGCGCTGTCGGCATAGGAAGGATCAAAATAAGCCGATTGGATCTGGCGTCCGTAGTCGCGGGTATTGACAAACTCCTTGCCGTTGTGGCTCCAGCTCCAGAGGGCTCCGCCCGCGCTGCGGTTCGAGCCGATCACCACACCGCCGCCGGTCAACTCCAGCCTCGACTCGTTCTGCTCGCCATAGCGCGGGTAGGCATAGCCCGACATCACTTCGAGAAAATAGCCGGGCAACGACTCGCCGGGCCGCACGATCGCGTGGTCGCCGGTTCCCGAATTGTACGCACGGGCCACCTGCTCCGTGCCGGGACGGTTGCCGTCGGGATACAAATAGGCCATGCGGCCGTCGTGTGAATAGCCGACCCCACTCCCCTCGTTGGGATCGTTCGAAGGCATGTAGTCCGGAACAGACGGATTGTAGGTGCGATGAAGCGAAAGATAGTCGCTTCCGTCGTTTTGCGGGGCGTAGTACATCTGCCCGTTGCCGCTGTACATGTTGAATTCGCTGGTTATGGAACTGGACATCAAATCCCCGGCCGAGGGTTGTAGGCGCCAGACAAAATTCATCAGGTCGGCGTTGGCGGGAGTGGTTCCCGGCGGTGCATGCTGCACCGTAAAGACGGTACGGCTGTTGGTCGCGTCGTACGAGACCTCCACCGTACCGCTCCCGTCCATGGCCGTTAGATATCCGCTGTCGATCCATACCGTGGCATTGCTGGTGCCGGCGTCGGTGTGATCACCATTGACCAGTAACTGCCCGTCCTTGCCGATGTCGATGACCGTGGAGTTCAGCCCGTTGTTGAAAAACCCGAGAACTCCCAGATGCAGGATGCCGCCATCGAGGTTGATCCGGGAATCGCCTTCCGTGCCGGGAAGCGGATCGCCCCCGGCCGCATTGTTGAACGACATCTGGAGGATTGCCCAAACGGTCACCCCCGCCCCGGGAGAAAAATTGACGGTCGACGTGGTGGTGTGACCACCTGAGAGTCGAGTAAATCCGTTCACGTAGATCGAGCCTCCCGCACCAATGTTCAGGGTCGATGAAATGCCGTCCTGCCAAGAGGGCGTCAGAATATTCACCTGTGGTGCCGCACCACCTGCGATTACCGGATCGGTTAGAGGACTGTAATTGTGCAGTATCACATGGTCACCCGCCCCGGGAACGCCCGGCAGGTTTGAGCCACTCTCTCCCCAGTTGTCCGCATCGAACCAGTCGGTGCTGTCGCCGCCGATCTGGGAACCCAAGTGCCAATAGCGCACAGCCGCCCGGGAAGTGCCTGCGAACAGGAAGAGCGCGATGATGGCGATAGCATAGCCCGTTGTTCTAGTTTTCGACCTCATACTGTAAACGATATATTAAAATCAGCCAAATTGCAAATATTTGTCCCGAAATCACCACTCTGTTTCTAGGGCTTTGCCAACCGATAGAACATTGTCGGTGCCGTGGCGGGGACAACAATGGGATTGGTGCTGCCGCTGGCTGAGTCCATCCAGTTGGAGGAGAGGTTTGATGTTTCCTGAAGCACCAAACCCGGAATATCCGGCCCCCATGACAAGGAGGCAAATCCGGGCGAGTCGGCGGCAATGCTCAGGGTTGCATTGGTCGGCACAATACTCCCGCTTAGGAATATTCCCGTATGAAATCCATTGCCGCCAATCTCATATTTGCTTGCGGTGTTGTTCGTATTAATCAGCGAAGAGGTGTTCGGCGTGAGGGGCTGTTCCAAAACGAGCATAATATCCACCCCATCGTCATGGACGTTATTGGTAAGCACAATTTCGATTGATTCAGTAACATCAATGATGGCCGAAAGATCGCTCTCATCATGCGTTGTCCAAGGGATCTCCAAGGAGACAAACTGACCGACACCATTTTCGAAGTCACCGATATCGTAGATCCATGAGAATAGGCCCGCCATCTGTGTGCCATCATCCAGAATGACGTTATCCAAAGAATAGTACACCGTCTCCGCATGCGCATTAAACACACCCACATTGACAAAACTGAAAATCAGCCAGAAACAGATGGTTTTCGCGGGATTAAAGCTACTTTGGTATTTCATTCCATCCATGCTCCTGTGGGTTAGGCATGAGCCATTAACGGATAGGAAATCGCTTTTCAGTCGATATGGGCACCCATCCGAAAAGAATCGATCCGACGTGCGCACAAGGTAGTAAAAAGGCCCCGCGAAGTCAACGTGATAATTCCCATCATAATTTAAGTATTATGACTGCGCGGGAGCCGCTGTATTTAATCAATGGCAGCGAGGAATCCTGCTCCCCCTTCCGAAGGCGTAGAGAAATCTTGGTTTGCGGAGGCCGACCCGATAAGCTGGGGGAGAAACTGCCTCGGAAACATTATATAGGCTCGCCGAGGGCCTTTTCCACGTCGGCGGGAGGCACGCCGTCCGCATCCCACCCGCGTTTTTCGTAGTAGCGGTCCAGCAGGAGGTTGAAGTGTTCCTTGTCGATCCGCTTGCCGGCCGTGGCGCCGGTCTGTATCGGCGAAGCATGCACCTTGTGCGGCAGGGAGTCGTCCTGCCGCCGCATGCCGAGACGGGTGTTGATGAGACGCGTCAGATCGTAGATGTGGTCGGAGAGCTCGAGCAACTCCGGCAGTTCCGCGGTCTTGCCGGTCACAAAGCGATAGAAATGCCCGTAGTGGATCTCGTTCAGCCCCAGCTCGATCCACGGCAGCCGGCAGACCCCGAGCATATCGAAAAGCGGCCGCAGCTTCTGATGGTAGATCACCAGGTCGACGCGCTCTTCGTCGGACCAGTCCTGGCCCAGCTCGATCTCGCGCGCAATGGTCCAGGCACGCGTGTGGTGCGCGCCGATATCGCTCGTGGCGTAGGCCAGTGCCATCGATGCCCCCGCCCGGCTGTCGTACGCGCTCTGTTCGAGACCCTTGACGTGCAGCACAACCTTGGCCATTTCCGGCCAGCGCGCGATGACGCCGTTGGCGCCCTCGGCCAGCGTGTCGCCGATGCCCTCGCGCAGCGCGATCTTGCGGATCAGCTCGAGAATCGCGTCCTCGTCGCCCCAGGCGATCGTCTCGCCGCCAAGCTCCTCAAGGGAAATAATGCCCTTCTCATAGCCCTCTATCACGGCGCCGATCAGGTTTCCGGTGGATATCGTGTCGATGCCATACTCGTCGCAAAGCTGGTTGCCGCGCAAAACGGCGGCGAAGTTGTCGACGCCCACGTTCGACCCCAGCATCGCGCAGGATTCATACTCGGGCCCTTCCGTGACGGTTCCCATGAACTTTCCCTGCTTGACCAGGCAAATGTTGCCGCAGTTCATCGAACAGGCAAAACAGGCGCTGTCGCCGATCTTGTAGTGCTCCAGCATCGTGTCGCCGTTGATGTTCCCGACATGGGGAAAGGTTGCATCCTTGAAGTTGTGCGTCGGCAGGATGCCCTCCTCGTTGGCATACTCCATGACGTTCATCAGGCCTTCCTGCTGCCACATCTTGAAATACTTGTGCCCCTTCATATAGGCATAGGCCTTGCCCGCCTCCGCCATCAGTCCGGGGAGGTCGTGGACCGGCAGATCGCAATCGCCGCGCAACACAATGGCCTTGAGGTTCTTCGAGCCCAGGATCGCGCCCATGCCGGTCCGGCCCGCGTTGCGGGACCAGTCGGCGTTGATGCAGGCAAACTTGACGCCCTTCTCGCCGCCGACTCCGATGGTTGCCACGTTGATCTGGTGCGTAGCCAAACGCTCCTTGATCATGCCTTCGGTCTCCAGGCAGCTCTTGCCGGCCAGATCGGGCATTGGAATGATGCGTGCTTCGTTGCGATCCACGAAAAGGATGCTCAGCACATCGGTCCGTCCGGTAATGGTGATGGCATCGACGCCTGTTTGCCGCAGCTCAACGCCGAAGGCGCCGCCAATGGAGGAGTCGCCGTAGGCGCCGGTCGCCGGCGAAATGGATATGAACGAGCATTTGCCGGACGATGGCAGGTAGGTGCCCGTAAGCGGCCCCGGAGCGATGGCGATCAGGTTCTCGGGGCCAAGCGGATCGATCTTGAAGCCATGCTTCCGCAGGTTGTCCCAGACAAAGCGCGCGCCGAAACCGCGGCCGCCGATGTAGCGTTCGCAGAAGGCGTCGGACAGCTCCTCGCGCTCGCACGTTCCCGCAGTGAGGTCGACCTGCAACACCTTCTTGAAGTAACCGGATTTTAGACTCATATCGTCAGTTCCTCAACTTGTTCTCCGTTGTCTTATTAATGCGTAACAAGTAATCCGTAATCACCTTGGAAAGCGGCGTCGCCCTTCGGTTGCCGCCGCACTCCAAAAAGCACTCGTCACCTTCAACATTCATCATTAGATTGCTCGCTTGCTCTCAATCATGTTCGATATTCGTCATTCAAGGCAGCGGCTCCGCTGCCTTAGAGTTCTTCTTTGCCGATCTCGGCGTAGTGGATAATCTTCTTCTCGCCCTTCTCCATGAACTCGATTTCGCGCATGTGGGCATAGCTCAATACATTGTTCATGCGCTTCGACTCGCCCAGGGCCAGCTCGGGAACGAGTCGGAGTGCGCCCTTGGGACAGTTCTCGACGCACTGGGGCTGCTTGTCGCCGCAGAGGTCGCACTTGATCGGGTGCTGAAGGTCGTCGTGCGCATACATTGCGCCAAAGGGACAGGCCTCGACGCATTTCATGCACGAGATGCACGCATCCTTGTCCAGTTCGACAACGGTGCCTTCGCGGGTCAGCGCACCGACGGGGCAGGCCTCGGCGCACATCGGCACACCGCACTGGCTGCACACGATAGGCATGCGGACAACGGGATGCGGATAGGTGATAAT
>JBDLHZ010000149.1:0-6593 GCA_039715135.1 Verrucomicrobiota bacterium | reverse complement strand
AAGAGCTTGGTGCAAAGCGTGCACAAGGCCGAACAGATGAATCGCTGCCCGAACTGTGCACGTTTTCTCTATTATCCCGAGCAACTCGTCGAGCGCGAGCGCACCAGCCGTGTCTACGGAGAGGCCCGCAAGACCGGTATCGGTCGCTTTACTTCACCGGAACTGATGATGGTGTCCCTCAAGGGCTCCACCCCCGAAGAAGTGCTGGGCGAAATGTGCGCCCACATGGCCGAAGAGGGTTTTGTGGAGGACGACAAGCACTTGCTCGACCTTGCGCTGCAGCGCGAAGCCATCGTGAGCACGGCGGTCGACAATGGCTTGGCGTTTCCGCACGTTCGTGGTGTTGAAGGGGGTGGGCTGTCCATCGTGGTCGGCATCCATCGGAAAGGCGTCAAGTTTGGGGGCCCGGGCCGTACGCTAAGCCGCATCTTTTTCTTTGCGGTGATTCCGACGGCTACCAGCGCATTCTATCTGAAACTGCTCTCCGGCCTGTCGCGCACCTTCCGTGAAAAGGAGCCGCGCGAGGCCCTGCTGGCCGCCAAGACGGAAGACGATCTGTGGAAGGCGCTGATCAAGGCCACCAAGAAAATGATCAAATAGCAGTCGGGTTGTTTTGACAGAATAATTAAGGACAGAATGATTTTTTCTGCTGTCGGAATGGAATTATTCTGTCCTTAATTATTCTGTAAAATCTCCTCTGGGATGCCTGGAGCCATGCTTTCCGTATACGACATCAATGGGATTGAGGAACTGCGCCGCCGCAACGCGGTGCAACCGCACCGGATGAAGTTGTTCCGCAATGCGCTGTTCAAGAATTCCAGGGGATGGGGCGATGCCCTGGCGACATTGCCTGAAAATGCCCGCGCCGATTTTGATCGAAGCATCGGGTTCGAATGCCTGGAAATGACCGGGCGGCACGATTCGGAGATCGATGGCGCGAGCAAGCTGGTGTTCCAAACCTCCGACGGCCATTTGATTGAGAGCGTGATTCTACGCCCCGCGACCGGACGGATGTCGCTGTGCATTTCCTCGCAGGTGGGTTGTATCTGCCAGTGCGGGTTTTGTGCAACGGGCAAGATGGGGTTTGTCCGCAACCTGACAAGAGATGAAATCCTCGACCAGGTGGCACAGGCCAATCGCATCGTCAAGCCGGAGGGCCGGTCGATCCGCAACGTGGTTTTCATGGGCATGGGAGAGCCGTTGCTGAATCTGGAAAACCTGTTCCAGTCGTTGGAATTCCTGCAGGCGGCCGGGTTCTTCAATCTTTCCGGTTCGCGAATCACGGTTTCGACGGTTGGCATTCCGCAGGCCATGGAGCAGTTTTCAAAACGCTTTCCAGAGGTGCAACTGGCGCTCAGTTTGCATAGTGCCCGGCAGGAGGTGCGCGAGGGGTTGATCCCGATGGCCGGGAAATATCCGCTCGAACTGTTGCGGGAATCGCTGCTTTCCGCCTCTCGCGGCGGAAAGGTGATGATTGAATACCTGATGCTCGCCGGGGTGAATGATGGCGACGCGGATTTCCAGGCACTGGAAAGCTACCTGCGCGATATCCCGGTCCATATCAATATAATCCCGTTCAACGAATATGCCGGGTGCGACCTGCTCGGCACACCGCCGCCGCAACGCAAGGCCTTCGCCAACCGCTTGAAGGCGGCTGGATTCGATACTACGCTGCGCTATTCCCTCGGGGCGGACATTGCCGCAGCCTGCGGGCAACTGGTACAGAAAAAGGGTTAGACCCGCAAAAAATAATGAACAGGCCAATAATTTATCTAAAAATTAGGCTATTTTTATGGGTTGGCGGGATTTATGCTTAAAATTGTGGCAATATTTCAACCTATATTTCAGCCGTTTCTTTTTTGCGTTTAAAATATTGACAATTTAATGGGCTAAAAATAGGGTACTCGCAGATTTGGAGGAAAATTATGATAAATAATGCCATAGAAGGCGGGCAGGCCATTATCCGGTGTTTGGAAAACGAAGGGGTCGAATATATATTTGGCTACTCCGGCGGGTCGGTTATTCCGATCTTCGATGCCCTTGTTACCACGGAAACCAAGATCAGGTTTGTCTTGGTTCGCCACGAGCAGGGCGCTACGCATATGGCCGATGGCTATGCGCGCGCAACCGGTAAACCGGCGGTGGTACTCATCACCAGCGGCCCGGGCGCAACCAACACGCTGACCGGCATCATGACCGCCCACATAGATTCGGTTCCGATGATTGTTCTTTCGGGGCAGTCGGTTTCGTGGATGCTCGGGAAGGACGCTTTCCAGGAGGCGGATATTTTCGGCATCACCATGCCGGTGGTCAAGCACTCCTACCTCCTTAAGGACAGCAATGAAATCCCCCGGGTTATGCGCGAGGCGTTCCACATTGCCACCACCGGACGGCCGGGGCCGGTACTGATCGACATCCCGAAGGATGTCAGCGCAGGGTCGTGCTCGGCCGATCTCCATGCGGAGATGGATCTGCCGGGCTACAATATAGAGAGTTCGGTGGACAACGACACGGTTCTCGAGATTGCGGAAGCCTTGGCGAAGTCGAAGCGCCCGCTGATCCTCGCCGGGCATGGTGTCATGATTTCCGGCGCGGATGAAAGTCTCAAGGCACTGGCGGAAAAGGCGCAGATTCCGGTTGTGAACACGCTGCTTGGCAAGGGTGTTTTCCCGGAGACGCATCCGCTTTCGCTCGGCATGCTCGGCATGCATGGAACGGCCTATGCCAACAAGGCCATTTGCGAATGCGACCTGCTGCTGAACATCGGTTCGCGTTTCGACGACCGCATCCTCGGCAAGCCGGAATTGTTCTGCAAGGACGCGACGGTCATCCATATCGACATCGACGATGCCGAGATCGGCAAGATGATCCAGCCGCAGATCACCTGCGTGGCCGATGCCAAGGCGGCACTCGACGAACTGATCCCGCATGTTCCCGTTCTGGAAACCGCGGCATGGCGCAAGCATCTCGATGGCTACAAGGCCAAGTTTCCGCTGAAATTCAAGCGGCAGGGCAGCCTCAAAATGCAGCATATCATCGACGAGTTCTACAAGCTTTCCGAAGGCAAGGCATGCGTTGCGACGGATGTTGGGCAGCACCAAATGTGGGCGGCGCAGTTCTACAAGTGCGACAACCGCCACAACTGGCTCAGTTCCGGCGGTGCGGGTACGATGGGCTTCGGCCTGCCCGCCTGCATCGGCGCGGCGTTCGGACGCCCCGACGACCTGCACGTCTGCTTTGTCGGCGACGGCGGCTTCCAGATGACCTTCTTCGAATTGGCTACCGCCGCACTGCACAAGCTGCCGATCAAGATCGTGGTGCTTAACAACCACTATCTCGGGATGGTTCGCCAATGGCAGGAGCTTTTCTACGAAGACCGAACCAGCGGCGTCGATCTCGAGGGCAACCCGGATTTCGTCAAGCTGGCTGAATCATTTGGCATCAAGGGCTTCAACCTTCGACGCCCCGGCGACGTGAAGCGCGTGCTGCAGAATGCGCTCGACTACAACGATGGACCGTGCCTGGTCAATTGCGAGGTCGAGAAGACCGACAACGTCTTCCCGATGATTCCCGCCGGCGCGGCCATCGAAGACATGCTGGTCGAGCTGCCGAAGCGGAAATTGGAAAAACCAACGGGTTCAACCTGATGCGGCTTCGCCAATATGAGGAACCAAGGAGGAGATTTGCCATGCTGAATACAGACAAACCCACCCACACATTGAGTGTCTATGTTTCGAACAAGCCCGGTGCGCTCGCACGCATCGCGCAGGTGTTTGCCCGCCGCGGGTTCAATATCGAATCGCTGGTGGTTTCGGCGGCGGTCGATGGCCATTTTTCGCGGATGACCATTACCTGCAGCGGCGACCCGGAAGGGCTCGACCAGATCATCAAGCAGATGATGAAGCTTGTCGACGTGCTGCACTGCATCGACCACACCTTCGACAAGTCCGTCATGAAGGAGATGGGACTCATCAAGATAGCGGTCGATACCGACAGTCGTTCCGAGGCCTTGCAGATTGCCGAACACTTTGGCTGCAAGACGGTGGATCTCACGCCGGAGTCGATGATTCTGCAGGTGGTCGGCGACCCGGCCAAGATCAATGCACTTGAGGAAATGATCCAAAAGTTCAAGATTGTCGAATTCGTCCGTACGGGCAAAGTCGTCATGAGCCGCGGGCAGGATATCACCTGATTTCCAGCTGTCCCAGGAAGCGACAAAGGGGCAGGGGGGTAATTCCCTGCCCTTTTCCTTGGTATGGGGGGAGCCTTATACCACTTGCTAAAACATCTCGGTATAAAATCCGGATCGGGGTGTAGTACCGCTTCACCCGAAGAGCCATGAGCAACACGAGTGGTTCAAGCGGTGCCGAGATCGATTATCTGGCGGTTCGCGACGGCAGGATTTATCCGGTGGAGGTGAAATCCGGATCGGGAGGGCGCTTGAAAAGCCTTCACCCCATGCTTCAGGCCTACCCGAATTGTCCGCAGGGGCTTGTTCTCTACAGCGGCCCCTGCCGGGAATTGCCGGAACAGAACTGGCCTTTCTGCCGCTCTACTGCGCGGCCACTATTGGCGATTTTCAAGTTGCAGGCGAGGTTTAGCCACGGCAAGTCATTGCTATATAGCATGTTATAATGAAATCGACCCTGCAGGCGAGGTTTAGCCACGTCAAATCATTGCTATATAGCATGTTATAATGAAACCGACCCCGAAAACCGGCATTAGAGTCTTGATTATGATAAAAAAGTGATGTTTTAAGCTGCTGAATGTGTTATTCATGCGCACATGCCGAGGATCTCACGATATTTGCAAGAAGGGTACACCTACTACTTGACCCATCGCTGTCATGACCGCCGCTTTCTTCTTCGGTTCAAGCAGGAACGGGATGCGTACCGGGAATGGTTGAGGATGGCCAACCTACAGCATGGGTCATAAAAGAGACGGGTAGTTCTTACATGGGTGATTCTGGACCAAAATCAGGCTCCTAAGCGCAAGTATCGGCTCCTGGAGTTGGGCAATTGCTTCGGAGCAAGTAAGTTGCAGCGGCTAAACCGCACTACGAAACCGCGCTACGCAAACCGCACTACGAAACCGCACTACGCCATTGCCGAATTGATCGGCCAGTTTCAGGAAGCTACCGGCCTTGGATATGGGTCGGGTTGAAGCCGTAGGCTTTGCGGAAGCAGCGGGTGAAATAGGCGGCGGTGGAGAAGCCGCAGTCGTATGCGATGGCCTTGACGGAATAGTCCGGATGCTCGGAGAGCATCTGGAAGGCGTGTTCGAGCCGTATCCGCAGCAGGGTCTTTTTTATCGTGGCGTTGTAGTGTGCGCTGAAGACGCGGCTTATGTGCTGGAGGCTTACACCGACATGCATCGCGACATCGTGCAGTTGCACGGAATGCGTGTGGTTGGCCTCTAGGAACCGCATGGCCCGCTCGGCGAGTTGCCTGGCCCGTTCGGCGTCCTTGGCTTCATCCTGTGCGGCGGGGGGGCGCCAGCGCATCAGGTCGCACTGCTTCTCGATGAGTTCGATGTGAAAAAGGTCTAGCAAGCCGGCGATTTTATCGAGGCCTCCCAAATCCATGCGGGGGCGGGCTAGGCAGAAAAATGCCTCTTTGGCCAATGCCTCCGCCTTGTCGGAGATCAGGACTCCCTTGCCGTTTCCTGCCGCCTTTTTCATGCGGTCGAGGAAGGCCTTGCGATCGGCTCCGTCAATTTCCAGAAACACGCCGAGCATCGAGCCTTTCTCCATGACTTCCCATCGGTGGGGGGCGTTCGAAGGGATGAACAGACCCTTTCCTCCATGCAGGTCGAACGCCTGGTTGTCGATGTGGAAACGGAACCGCCCCGAAAGTGGATACTCGAGTTGCAGGTCGGGATGTTGGTGGATTCCCCCTGTAATCCAGCGCGTGTGGAAGATCCCGGGGCCAATATGCAGGAATTGGCGGTGGATGGTTAGGTTTAGAAAATGCAAGGGGCGCATGGCGTGTTGCGCCTGGATCAAGCGTCCGTTGATTCGGCGCACGCTTCCGGGTGTCCGGAACATTTTAAGCTCGTCTTGCGTAAACAGGTCGAATTCCATGGGTTCCATTGTTTGCCGTTCATGCCTTGGCCATGCAAGCCAATAGTGACGGAATTGCAACCGAACCGGCGTTTTTTCGATGTTAGCTTTCTATACCCCATGTTCTGATCGTACATGCCAACGCCGTTGCGGATAGGGTTGCCCTGATGCATATTGCGAACCATGAAATCAGTGGAAGTGGATCCAACTGATGAAGGATACAGGGAAAACAGTTCCCATTTGTTCCCCTGCGGGTGCAGGGGGTGGGATAAGAGGAAAGAGGATCCTGCTTCGCCAGAGCTTCCGCCGTCGCCAAAGGCTATGGCGGGACAAGACGCAGGACTAACAGAAGGAGAAGTACAATGAAGAAAGCAATAAGAAGCATGCAAATTGGAGTGATTGCAGCGGTGATGGGTCTTGGCCTTTCCACTGACGACGCGTCGACCGTTGCCTATTGGGAGTTCGATAGTGGCGGACTCGTGGGACTTCTGGGTGACGCCGTGGGAAGCTACGACCTTACACAGACGGGTGG
>JBDLHZ010000148.1:0-6635 GCA_039715135.1 Verrucomicrobiota bacterium | reverse complement strand
TCATTGAGGAATACACGAAGGAATATGGCACCGACCACCTCTACATGTCCGATACCTTCATCGAGATGAAGCCGACCTTCCCGGCGGAAACCCGGCTGCAGAATTATGCCGAAATGGGCGAAGGGGTCTACAAGGCCATCGCCGCCGCCGATCCCGACGGCGTCTGGATCATGATGGGCTGGCCCTTCCTTGTTTTGCCAGATTACTGGGGAGAGGAAGAGATTGAGGCCATGTTCAGCAAGGTGCCGCAGGAGAAGGCGATCCTGTTGGATCTAGCTGTTGAGAGCACACCGATCTGGAAGCGCAGCAAGGCCTTTCGCGAGCGCCAGTGGATTTCATCGGTCATTCACAACTATGGTGAGAACACCATGACCTACGGCATCCTGCCCACCGTTGCCGATGTCCATCAAAAGGTGCTGGCCGATCCCGATCACGGCAACCATGTCGGTGCCGGCATTACGCCGGAAGGCATCGAACAGAACAGCGTGGTTTATGAACTCCAGACCGACGCCATCTGGAGCAAGAAACCCATCGACCTTGCCGAGTGGCTTCCCGCCTATTGCCGCCAGCGCTACGGCGCATGTCCGCCGGCGATGGAGCAGGCCTGGAAAATTCTCTCCACCGAGTCGGTCTATGGCGCGGATATGGACTTTTCGGCAGGGGAACAGGATCTTTATGCCGCGAAACCCTGCATCGCTAAACATCCCGGTCTGGACTACAGGCCGAGCGGGTTGGCGGAACTTCAGCCGGAACCGTTGCTCAAGGCCGTCGATTTGTTCATCTCCTGTTCGGACGAGCTGGGCGGGAGCGATCTCTACCGCCGCGACCTAGTGGATCTGGTGAAGCAATATGTTGTTCTCAACGACCGTCTGTTGGTTCCGCAAATCAAGGCCGCGCATGAAGCAGGTGATACGGCTAAACGCGATTCCCTGATTGAACAGTTCATGCAGTTGATCGGCGACCTCGACCGACTGCTTGGAACGCGCCCGGAATACCGCCTTTCGCACTGGATCAACGATGCGCGTGCCAAGGCGACCACGCCCGAAGAGGCCGATCTCTACGAACACAATGCCCGACAGATCATTACCCGCTGGGGCGGCAACCTCACCGACTATGCCTTCAAGGAATGGTCCGGCTTGCTGAACGGCTACTACGGCATCCGCTGGCGCATGTTCTTCGACCGCCTGCAAAACGATAAAGCGTTCGATGCGGCTGACGTTAAGGCCAATATCGAGGCATGGGAAATGTCCTGGATCAACAGCACCGCACCCGTGAAGGAAAACACCGGTGGTGATGAAATCGCCATCGCCCGCGAACTGCTCGAGCGCTATCGGAAACAGGCCCTATCAAAAACACCAGTACCAACGAAGGAACAAAAATGAAACCTCATCCTCTCTTAAGCCTGATTCTTGCCGGAACTTTTATCGCCGCTCTCGCATGGGGCGAGGCGGAAGAGATCCGCGATATAAGCTGGTTCCTCAAAAGGCTCAGAACAGTGGACCACTTGCCGATCATCGAAGACTCGCACACCGCCATGGTCAGCACGTGGGATCGTACCGGCGGAAACATGGATGCCTTTCCCCTGGAAAAAACAACCGGAAAGACGAACACCATCGTCAACGTCGACGGTCCCGGCTGTCTGCACCGGCTCTTTACCGGCTTCCTCGACGAGCGGTTCGACCACACCCGGATGCAGATCTATATCGATCACAACCCGACTCCGCTTTTCGATATGTTGATCAAGGATTTCTTCAACGACGAGAGTGGTCCGATCCCCTACCCGCTGGTTTTCATCAAGAGCTATCCCGGCACGCTCATGCCGATCCCCTTCGAGAAAAACCTCACCGTCAAGGTCGTCAACGACCTCTATGGAACCGCCGAATGGATCCAAGGCATGTGGGGCGTCTTCTGGCAGTTCACCTACACGAAATATGCAGCCGATGTAGAAGTGCGCTCCCTGCAATGGCCGCTCGCACCCGCAGAGCAGTCCGAGCTGGAAAAAACCTGTGCCGCATGGCTCAAGGCCGAATCCTCCCCGCCCGCCATCCCCGAAAAATGGACTGCCCGCAAAAAGAAAACCCTCAAGCCGGGTGAAGCCATTGAGCTAAATCTTGAAAACGCCGGAATCATCGAGCAGATGCGGATCGCCGCCTGGCCGGACACCCCCGACGTGCTCAACCAACTTCGCCTGCAAATCACTTGGGACGGACACAACTCGGCCAGCGTGGATGTGCCGGTCGGCTATCTCTTCGGTCATGGACAGATCGGCCACAACAAGACCCATTCCAGCATCGGAGCCGTAACCGGCAGAAAACCGATCGATAGCAAATGGCCCCAGACCGAGGCTCAAGAATACAATTCCAACTACAACTCCCTTCTGCTCGGAATGACGGATACGGAAACCTACTGCATGTTCCCCATGCCCTTTTCCAATGGCGCCAAACTCCGGCTCGTCAACGCCGGCAGCGCTGTCGCCGAAACAGTTGAACTCAAACTCGGGATCAAAAAAATGGATTCCATCCCGGCGGACTGGGGTCGCTTTCACGTCACGTGGTCCCGGGAGGCAGGAGCCACGGAAGCGTCTCGAAATTTTGGAAAGCAAAACGCGCCCTGCAAGATTGTCCTGAACCGGAAAGGCCGCGGAAAATATGTCGGCACCCTGATCCAGGTGGACTGGCCGCGCAATGAATGGTGGGGCGAAGGCGACTGGTTGTTCTGGACCGACGAAAACGAATGGCCGCCCAGCTACCACGGCACCGGAAGCGAGGAATATTTCAACAGCGGCTGGTGCATGTTCGACCGCAAGGCCGTTTCCGGATTTGTATCGGCACGCCCCGGCTTCCCGACCGTCTACAGCTTCCACCTCAACGATGCCTTCAACTTCCAGCAAAGCATCACCGTCGCCGAAGAGCAATGGATGTACGACGGCGACATTTCCGAATTCAACCCCATGTGGAACTCCACCGCATTCTGGTATGCCGACAAACCCATGGGTGCGGAATCGATGCAATAGGACATTTTCAGCGCTACGCGATTGCTTGATTTGATTCGGCCGTTTTTCATTATCATGAAAATATATCGTTTTTAACGCTTGACTTCGTGAAACAACCCATGAAATATTCATCATATTGAATAAAGGAGTTTGTTTTGGATCAGAGAGAAATAGGAAGGCAAATTGCGGAACGACGGCGAGTGCTGGGAATCGACCAGAAAACAGCTGCGGAGCTGAGCGATGTTTCGGTTCATACGTTCAGCGATGTCGAGTCGGGCAAGGGCAACCCCTCCGTCAAAATACTTGGCAAAATGCTCGTGGCACTTGGTCTGGAAATGCGTATTCAACTAAAGCAAACGTTCCAAGGCTGAAGGATAGAAAATGAGAAAAGGCGAAGTCAGGGTGAACGGGATTCCAGCCGGGGTGCTGGAGGAGACTGCGGATGGATTCCGGTTTCTCTACTACCGGGACTATGCCGGACACCTCGATCTGCCGGCAGTCAGCCTGACGTTGCCCAAGCGGGCGGATCAACCACACGAGTCTCCTGTTCTCTTCCCTTTTTTTGCAGGACTGTTGACCGAAGGAACGGCGATGCATATCCAGTGCCGCATGTTGAAGCTGGATGAAACCGACCTGTTTGGGCGGTTGCTCAAAACAGCGCGGGATGACGTGGTCGGCAATGTCACCGTTCATGAAATGGAAGAGAAAGCACCATGAGCCAGATCTGCCACAGCTCACTGCAACCCATCGGAAACGAGGGCTACACCCCCGCCTCGCGGCGGCAGCTGACCGGAGGAAACAGACAGTTCCCGCACCGCCTGTCCTTTGCGAAAGCCGATGTCATTTCGTTCCGGGCCGAACACATCGAACACATGTCGATTTCCGGGGTGCAGGACAAAATTTCGCTCAAACTGGATCGGGGCGGGAAACTGCGGCCGACCGAAAAGGACGGTGAATATATTCTCAAGCCCATCCCCTCCACGCCCCTGCCCGCGTTCCATGCAGATGTTCCGGCCAATGAACATCTGACGATGCAGATTGCCGGACAAGTGTTCGGCATTCCCGTCCCGCCGAATGCCTGCGTCGAATTGAGCGATGGCGAACCGGCCTATCTGGTGAAGCGGTTCGATCGGCGTGCGGACGGAAGGAAAATCGCGCAGGAAGATTTTTGCCAACTCTCGAATCGCAGCCCGGACAGCGGACGAAACTACAAATATGAAGGCAGCTACGAGGAACTGGGAACCCTGCTCGAAAAATATTGCGCCGCATACAAACCCGAGATCGAAAAATTGTTCCGCCTAATCTGCTTCAACTATTTGTTTTCGAACGGGGATGCCCACCTCAAGAACTTTTCACTGACCCAGACCATTCACGGGGATTATCTGCTCAGTCCGGCCTATGACCTGCTCTGCACCTCCATGCATCTGCCGAACGAATCCAGGCTGGCCCTGGATCTGTTCGACGACTTTGAAAGCGCCTATTTCAAAACAAACGGGTTCCATGGACGACCGGATTTCATGGAACTCGCCCGCCGGTTCGATCTGCCGGAAAAACGGAGCGAAATGATCCTGAACAACTTCCCGGCGCAACAATCCGCAGTTCGCGATTTGATCGCCCGCTCCTTTCTGGGTCGCGCAGCAAAAGAGGATTATTCAAAACGATTCAGCGACCGACTTCGAACCATGCGGCCATAGGGCATTGAACGATTCCCGCCGGACGGAATACCAAAGCACCAGCGCCGAATAATCCATGGAACCGGAACCGGTTCCATGTGCTTCGAAAGCAAATCGCGCCCACTCGTTGAATGGCAGTGGATCAAGGATGTGGTAGCGATACATGGCGGCAAACGACGGGCTTGCACGGGTTTGCCCCCGCAAGGGGTGCTGGAACTCCGACATGGAGCACCAGGAAAAACCAAAATAATCCTCGGTACCGGTTCCGCGCCATGCCGGGCGATCATCCGAATCCAGCCAAATGAGCGGATCTCCCTCGCCCCACCATCCATCGCTTCGGTTCTCCACCTGCAAAATACAGCCCACGAGGTTTCCCTGTCCGGAAACCTCGGCGAGCTTCAACACGTTTGCTTCATCTGTCTGAAGATCCCAATGGCGGGTAAAATTGCCACGAAGCCGGTATGCAGACGGATGGCCCCGGTCAATGGCAACAGACACGTGCAACTCTGTTTCACCGCCGCTCGTGTTTTCCAAACGGATGCGGGCACCATTGGAAAACGACATTGGCCAGCGCAGCATGGCAGTCGCCCCCTTTACCGTCGCCGGCAGCGACTCAACACCCTCAAATTGCTTTGAAGTACCACACAACATGTGCAACGGACAGGAAATCGACGGAACCACCGCACCATCCCAAAACATCTCGACGGACAAACCGGCCAGTTGCTTTTTAGAGCGAGCGGATATTTCAAGGCATTGAATGACGCCCGAACCAGAAACCGACAACGCGTCAACAAAAGCCCCATCCGCCAACGGATTCTTAAAGACGGTTTCTAGCCGCCATTCCGGCGGATGAACGAATGCGTGGGCCAGTTGCTTCAATTCAACTTTTGCGCCTCGGATTTCATTCCAATCAAAAGATTTAATTCTACTTCCCGGCTCCATCGCATTCCATGCCACTTGATAGAACATGGCACCCAGCTCGGCACGGGATTTAGCCCGCACCGCAACCCGGCAATGTTCCTTATGGATGATTGGGAAATGCAGGTTGAAGCCATCGGCTGTTTGAGCAGCAAATGGATAGCGTACCGGAAGCCACTTCCCCTCAAGGAAGGCCTTGAAGGGCATGGTGAACTCCCGACCATCGACTTGCAACACCAACTCACCCATTGGATTCGCCGACTGCACCCAAGTGATGCTTCCGGCTCCATCCATTTCAGCCAACGTGGCTTCCACACCACCCGGAACATCCTTTACATCGAGAAAAGAGCCGTGGTCAAGATCGCCATAGGTTTTCGGTGACCTTCCCGTCAACACGGCATCACCGCCTCCTGCCGCACTGGAGAAAAGACGGGAACACCCAATCCCCAGAAGCTTCAGCTTAGAAGCATCCAGCAAAAGGCTTTCCCATGAAACAACATCCTCCTCCCGGGTATCCACCATGCCTGGTTTCCCACACCCATAAAACACCATGGATACAGCAATCACCAGAATGACGGTTGCCCGTTGCATTATTCCGTGAGCACGCCGAAGTAGGTGACGACCAGCTCGGAGTTGCCGGTGTTGGCGATTTCGTGGACTTCGCCGGGTTCGACGACCACGGTCAGGCCAGCGGAAAAGACATAGGCGACATCATCGATGCGGATTTCGCCGCAACCGGATTCGACCGTAAAGACCTCGACCAAGTCGTCGTGGCTGTGGGCACCGGCCTTCTCGCCGGACGGGAAGACGGCGCGGGCATAGTTGGTGATATTCTTGGTTTCACCGTTGGCCAGCATCATCCGCTTGCGAATCCGCGCATTGTGCGACACGCCCTGTTCCGGCAATTCGTTGATATTGATCAGCTTCATATTCTCAATTTATATCGGATTAATCTGGTCGGTATTTATTACTCACACCCGCTCCCCTCGGTCGCTCAAGACACTAAGCCACAGAGCTATGTTTCTTGTTGTTTTACCCTCTGTGGCTTCGCC
>JBDLHZ010000147.1:0-6637 GCA_039715135.1 Verrucomicrobiota bacterium | reverse complement strand
CGATAACGTTCAAAAGCCGAGGCCTAGAGCATTATAAGAAATGTTGTAGCTGAGCGACAGGCGGGTTTTTCTTCAAGCTTTTGTGGTGAAACCAGATGGATTGGAATATATGCCAGAGAGGTTTTGAAATCGGCATTGCATTTCAGTAGCTTGAAACGTTTCAGGATGGACAGCCTTTGCTGGGCGGGAAAGTTATGGCTAAAAAAAACGCAACAACCCTCAAGGACGTGGCGCAGCATGCGGGATTTTCAAACGCCACCGTTTCGTATGTGCTGAACGGCAAGGCGGCGGAGATCGGCGTGGCGCAGAAAACCGTCGAGAAGATCGAAGCCGTCGCCGAGGAGCTGGGGTATCAGCCAAACTATTGGGCCAGCTCGCTGGCCCGCAAGTCGACGGGGATCATCAGCGTTCTGCTACACGGCCTTTCGGGCGACTGGGGCGACCGGGTGGTCTATTCCCTTGGCCAGGCGCTGAGAACCAAGGACTACTCGCCGTTTCTGGCGGTGGACTGGGACGATCCGCTTCTTTTTAAAAAGGAGGTGTCCTCTGCCATCCAGCGCAAGGACGAGGGTGTGATTTGCCACTCGTTCGTAGGGGACGCCAAGCAGTATTCAAGGATTGTCGAGAGCGACATTCCCTTGGTGTTTGTCGGGGATGTCCCTTGCAGTATCCATGAAATGCCCGGAATCAACTCCGTGGTTTGGAACGATGCGCAGGCGGTCAAGACGGCGGTTGAACATCTCGTTGATGCGGGGTGCAGGAAAATAGCCTTTATCGGAGCCGACCACGGGGTGGTGTCCGACCGCCGTCGACTGGCCGCCTTTGAAGAGGCTTTGGTGAAGGCGGGGCTTGAGAGCCGGAAGGATTGGCAGTTTTGGATGAAGCTGGAGCCCTTTTCCTTTGCCCCGACCAAGGAAACCCTTGAATTCCTCTTTGCGCCGGGCAAGGAGAACCCCGATGCGCTGTTTGCGTTGAACGACTCGATTGCGATCAATATTCTCCATGTGGCCGCCGAGATGGGAATCAGGTTTCCCGAGGATGCCGCGCTCATGGGATTGGGCGACTTGCCGATCAGCGAGTTTGCGGGACTCTCAACCATGCGGGAACCTCTTCGCGAACTGGGTGAGGCCGCCGCACAGATGATTATGGAACTCATTGAAGAGCCGGATAAAAAACCGCTGCACCGGGAAATCACCTGCAACGAGCTGGTGGTCCGAAAGACCACTAATAAATGAACCGCTGAATATTGAATTTCGAAATGCGGAGGTTTTGACGGGATCAACAGGATGAAGAGAAATGGGTTGTTGAAGGTTGCTGTATTATTGCTGGCGGCGGGTGCGGTGTCGGGAGGGGAAACTCCCCGTGAACATGGACTTGTCGGCTTGCGTCCGCTGCCGCGCACGGAGGAGATGTCGAAGATCGAGTGGATGGACGGCATTGGGTATTACGAAAAAGACTGCACGACCAATGATTTTATTGCGGCGCATACCGATGTGCTGATGGATTATAAAGGCGCATTTCGCACAAACCTTCAATTTTTCGAGCACTATCTGCCGACGGATCGCAAGTGGATCGACACCGATCACGAGACCAATCCGCTGATTCAGCAGATCGTTTTGCATGAAAAAGAGGGCTGGGAAGTAGAACACATTTTGATCTGCCGCGAAGCCCGATTGCTGGGCAAAGGCGATTTGGGGCCGATCAAGGAGGATGGTCGGATTCTTTGTCAGCGGGACGTGGATGACTATCGCAAGGTATTCAAGGCCGCTTATGAAAAGGGGTTGGTGAACAAGCCGGATTATAAGCTGATTCAGATGGTGGAACACACCTCTGCCTTTATGAATACGCCGGAAGCGCGGAAGATTGTGCGGTCGATGGATGGAATCTGTTATGAATCCCACCAGTTTAACCGTCACTGGCCTTATGAAACCGGATGGACCAATCCGGATGATCTGGCGCGCGGTGCAAAGTGGACACTGGCGCAGGGGTTGGAATATATCTTCTACTACGGTCCATTCATCTATAAGGATTCGCCGGGATACTATGAGTTTGCCGAGCGCGACTGGCTCTATGGATACTGGAAGGCCGGTCTGCCGAAACATCACCCAAAGATGCACTACTACCTCAACGCCTTTCCGCACGCGCACGGTGACAACCGTCCCGTCGGGCCTGAATCCAACCCCCATTCCTACATGGGCATGACCAAATGGCTCATCGAAGAGATAAAGGGGAAACAGAATAATTAGGGGGATGGAAATGGTCAATGTACCGCGAAACAACGCGGCCTTTTTTACAAAAAGAACCGCGTCCTACAACATGGATCGGAGATTCGGGTCGATATGCCCAACCAGCGATGTAGGACGTGCCTCTCCAAAGGAGGGCGCGTGGTGTAGGCCGTGCCGCCCGGAACTCTACGGTGCAATCACGGAACGGCAGGAACCGTGGAAAGCCTACGGGTCTTTGAAGTGATGCGTTGGATAATTTCATTGTTTGTGTTTTTTATGGCGGTCTCGGCCGGAGAGGGAAGTATGGCGATAGTGAAAAAAGACAAGCTGGTGCCTGCTGGAGCGGGAGAGGTTAGGATTGGCGGATTTGCCGGTTCGCTGCTGGATACCTGCCTTAACGGGGTAATGGTGAAGGATCACACGCTCTATACGAAGGTCTTTCAGGAGAAGCTCGACAAGGGCGGCCTGTTTGCGGGCGAGTTCTGGGGCAAATGGTTTACCTCGGTCGCGCTGGCCTATGCGTATCGGCCAACGCCGGAATATCGCGCGATTCTCGACCAGACCGTTCAGGATCTGCTGGCGGCGCAGGAAGCCGACGGGCGGCTCAGTTCCTGCCCGCGCGAAGATACGTTCGTGAACTGGGATTTCTGGGGGCGGAAATATGCGCTGCTGGGACTGGTTGCCTACTACGATCAAACCGGCGATGAAAAGGCGCTCGAAGCCGCCGCCCGCTCGCTGGACGAAATCATTTCCATTGCCGGCCCCGGCAAGCAGAAGCTGACGGAGACCGGCCTGAAGGTGCTCGGTTCCATGTCGTCCACCTCCATTCTCGAACCCGTGGTATTGATTTATCAACGAACTGGAAAGAAGGAATATCTCGAATTTGCCGAATATCTGGCGCAGCTCTTCAGCGAGCCGAACGCCTACACCGAGCGCGGCATGCGGCTGGTGGAGGATGCGCTCGACGGCGTGCCGCCTGTGGGCATTTCGTCCCCGAAAGCCTACGAAATCATGTCGTGCTACGAAGGGTTGATCGAGCTCTACCGCGCCACGGGCAAGGCGGAATACCGCGATGCCGCCGTGGCCTTTGGCGAAAGCCTGCTTGAACGCGAAATCATGATCGTTGGCTCCGGCTCCTCCTCGGAGCTGTGGTGCGACGGCGCCTTTCGCCAGACCGAGCTGCTGGAGCAGCCGATGGAAACCTGCGTCACCGCCACCTGGATGAAGTTTTGTGTCCAGCTACTGCGTCTGACCGGCGATCCGAAATGGGCCGATCAATTGGAAATTTCGTTCTTCAATGCCATGGCCGGAGCGATGGCCGGTGACGGCAACTGGTGGGCCTATTATTCGCCGTTGGCCGGTGAGCGCATGCCCAGCCCCATGCAAATGCCGATCTGCCAATCGAGCTGTTGCGTCGCCAGCGGCCCGCGCGGGATGCTCACCACGCCCGGCTGGTCGGTCATGGCCGATTCCGACGGACCAGTGGTCAATTTCTATGCCCCCGGAAGTTGGAGTTTTGAATCCCCGAAGGGGCAGCCGATCAAACTGACACAGGAAACCACCTATCCGGAAGGTGACAGCATTAAGCTTGGTGTCCATTTTGGAAATGGAGGGCGACGCTCCGTCGGAGCCCCGAAACAGGATGTGGCTCGGACGGAGCGTCGCCCTCCAGTTGAGGTCGGCGAAAAGTTCACCCTCAGCCTGCGCATCCCGGCATGGAGCAAAAAGGGCGAGCTTTCCGTCAATGGCGATCCCGTCGGTTTTGTGCCGGGTGAATATGCCCGTATCAACCGCACATGGACCGATGGCGATACGGTCGAGCTAAAGCTGGATCTGCGCGGGCGCGTTGTCCGCTCGCCCGGCAACATGAATGCGCTGGCGGTCATGCGCGGCCCCGTGGTGCTGGCACTGGACAGCCGTTTCGTAGAGAAGGCCGACTACAACCTGTGGCTCTATCCGGAAAACACGGAGTGGACCGAACAGAATGAGTTGAACGGTGTGAAATATCGCTATGTTCTCCCGCAGCCAGTTCCGACTGAAATGCCGGACATCTACATCGAGCTTAAGCCGGTCGGGGACAAACCGGAAAATGTTTGGATGGCGTTCGAGGCGCCGTTCCTTTTCAGATACACGCACTTCTTTGACCACGAAGTCAAAACATTGACGATGTGCGACTATGCCTCGGCCGGCAATGAATACAGCACGGAGAACCTTTTCCGCACATGGCTGCCGCAACCGTTGTTTATGGGCGACCTGTTTCCGGAAAACACTTGGCGCATTCTCCATCGTGAAAGCGATAAGCGCCCCGCCTTTCCAAACACCGAAACCCAGGCTGAATCAGAAAGCGCTTGGAACAAAACCAACTAAACCCAATCTGGGAACAGAAGGAGAGAACCACGAAATACACCAAATACACGAAATTTCTTTAGGTCTGTTTTCGTGTGGTTCGTGTATTTCGTGGTTAATCAGATATGAATACAAAGACCAATACATCGATTGTCGTTGCACTGTTGTGCACACTAACCGCCTGCGCAACGGATTATCCCGTTCCAAAGCCCAGGCCGGTAAAGACGGACATCCGCGTGGGTACCTACATCTTTCCGGGCTACTACCGTCTCGACCAGTCCACCAATTCGGAAGAGCGGCACACGATTGATGCCGAGTGCGAATGGGACATCATCGTTCCGTTTTCCGAGCCGCGTCCCGTGCTGGGCTTCTACGACGACTCCCTGCCGGAGGTGAACGACTGGCATATCAAATGGGCGCTCGAAGCCGGCATCTCCTTCTTTGTGTTCGACTGGTATTGGATGAAGGGCGAGACTCGCTTAATGCGTACGCTGGAGGATGGCTTCCTTAAATCGAAGTATTGCGGGCAGATGGATTTCTGCATCAACTGGTGCAACCATCCGCTCGACTATGCCGACGAGATGACCTTCACACCCGAGGCACTCGAGGAAATGTTCGAATACTGCGCGACCAACTATTTCAGCAAGCCCAACTATCTAAAGGTCAAAGGTCGACCGGTGTTCATGGTATGGAACCTCGGCAACGTCGTGAAACAGTGCGGCGGGGTGGAAAACTTTAAAGAGGTCGTTGTGCCGGAGCTGAACAAGATCTGTCGTAAGCATGGTGGCAAGGATCTCTACCTTATCTACATCAACAACGAACCGCAGGGACTTGAGGGAACGGCGGTCTGCGACGCGGTGACCCACTATGGCTGGCCGGCCGACACCACCGAAACGCCGTTCGCCCAGCCGGGCAGTGCGCCGTATTCCGAGCTGGTTGATATCCTGCCGGGCTTTTGGGAAAAAATGCAGTGCCAGGATATGCCGTACTGGGTTTCCACCCAGTCGGGCTGGGACGATCTCGGGCGAACCGAAGGGCATGGCAAAATGACCCGGTGGGTGCGCACCGGCAACACGGTTGAGATTTTCGAGCGTTCGCTCGTGGAGGGCAAGGCAGCGGTCAAGCCGGAGCTTCCATTTTTCATTATCGAGGCATGGAACGAGTGGGGCGAAGGCTCGTACATCGAGCCGAGCAGGAATCGCGGCTTCGTGCATCTCGATGCCATCCGCCGCACCTTCGCTCCGCAGGCCGGGAAAAACGAATGGGCGCAACCGACCCCCGAACAAATCCGCAGCTATAGCGTCTATGGCGATGAAAAACTGGCTATTGCCAAGGCCAACGAAGCCAAGCCGTACCCCGAGCCGCCCGCTCCTGCAAAATGGCCGCTCGACATAGAGGTCGCAGCGCCAAGCCGACCGAAAAATGTCATCAAGCAATTCCTCTTTTCCGATCCGAAGATGGCCAACCGTTTCAGCGAAATCAACGACACTAAAATCCTAGGTTTCAGCAAGTCCGGCATGAAGCTGACCGCCACGGGCGAGGATCCCAAGTTCGTCATCAGCGGCGACTGGGGGCCGATCGAAAAGATCAAGGGTTTCCGGGTTACGATGAAATATTCGGGCTCCAAATGGAACCATGCCTTCTTTCTTTGGGGAATTGACCAAGCGGAGATCGTTGGCAAGGAATCGCGTCGCCTTCTGCTCAAAACCGATGGCGAAGAATACACCTACACCATGAACTTCCGTGAAGGATACGATCATGGCGACGGCAATCTCACCGCTGTGCGCCTCAGCATCCCATCCGCCTGCAATGGGGTCTGCGAACTCATCGCCATCGAGATCATTGGCGACCCCTCCAAATAGCACTGGATTTCCGTGCCGTCCGCCGTGTAGCTACAGCGAAAGGGGCGGGGGACCGGGGGACGTGGAGTCGAGGGTGCCGGAGGCCAGAAGCATATCGATCTCCTGAAGCAGGCGATCCTTGTCTTTCGGGAAGCGGCCTTCCATCGGCAGGATGTTCGACGAATGGTTGGCGCGGAAAACGGTGCTTTCGAGTTCCAGTCCCTG
>JBDLHZ010000146.1:0-6668 GCA_039715135.1 Verrucomicrobiota bacterium | reverse complement strand
AACCAGCCGTCTCAGTTCCTTTGGGCGATTTTTTCGGGGCTTCCGTCGGAGAGCTGCCGACTTTCGAGAATGCCCTGTTTTCCTCCCCGGAGGCCCGGTCGTTCACCTGCGTCCTGCCCATGCCCTATCGCACCGGCGCACGCATCACGATCACCAACGATTCGGATGATCCACAAACCCACCTCTTCTACGACATCGACTTTACCCAGGGCGAGAAGCATCCCGCCGACATGCTCTATTTCCACGCCCACTGGCGGCGCGAGCGCTGGACGACCTTCAAGGAGGATTTCGAGATCCTTCCAAAGATCAAGGGCGCGGGCCGGTTTCTGGGCTGCAACGTCGGCGTGCTGCTCAAGCCGGGCAATTCCGGATGGTGGGGCGAGGGCGAGGTGAAGGTCTACCTCGACGGCGATCTGAAATGGCCGACGCTCGTCGGAACGGGACTGGAGGACTATATCGGAACCGGCTGGGGGCTGGGCACCTACGCCAACATGTACCAAGGCTGCCCGATTGCCGACCACGGTGCGGGCCGCTACAGCTTCTACCGCTACCACGTTCCCGACCCGATCTACTTCGACTCGGACTGCCGCGTCACCATCCAGCAGATCGGCGGCGGCCCCAACGACGAAATCGCGAAAATGAAGGATGCCGACGTCAAGTTCGAGCCGGTCTCGGTCGACTCCGGGGGCTACGACAAGTTCACCAAGCTCTATGAAGAGCGGAACCCGCCGAGATTCGGCGACAAGGACTTCCCCGGCGGGCACGTCAACGTCTACCGTCAGGACGACTATGCGGCGACCGCCTTCTTCTACCTCGGCACACCGACCAGCACCCTTCCCAAGCTAGCTCCCGTCAAGCAGCGTATCGAGGGCCTGGAGCCTACTGAATAGGGTTTCCGGCGAAAACCGGGATGGTTGCAAACCTGGGGGACTGGATGAGAAAAAGAGGAGAAAAAAAACAGAAGGTCACCAAGGGCATGCCCAGCGCGGTATTGTTGAGCATCGTGATTCATGCCGCACTCTTCCTGCTGGCCGGGATGCTGGTGGTCTTCACCGTCGTGAAGAAGGAGGAAAAGCGGTTCGAGCCACCCAAGGCGGTCGAGCGGCCAAAGATGAAGCTCAAGAAGCCGAAAGTCCGGGTCAAGAAAACCTCCAAGCCCAAGCCGACCCAGCGCATTGTCACCAAGATGAACCGCGCGAGCATGCCCGACATCCAGCTTCCGGAAATGTCCGACATGGGCGAAGGCCTTGAAGGAGGCTTGACCGGCTTCGACATGATGCCCGATCTTGGCGAACCCACCCTCTTTGGCGCCAGCCAGAGCATTGGCAACGACTTTGTCGGCACCTTCTACGACTTCAAGCGCGACCGCAGTGGCCGGAATATTCCTTATAGCATCGAAAAATACTCGCAAGATCTGAAGGAGTTTGTTCGCAATGGATGGCAGCCCTCCAGACTCTCGCGCTACTACCGCTCGCCCAACAATCTCTACGCCACCACTTTCATGATTCCGCCGGTTCTTTCGCTGATTGCCCCGGAGGCGTTCGGCGAGCCGGATACGACGGACGGTTGGTTGTGGGCGATTCACTACACGGGAGAACTGGTGCACAAGGATGCCATCACCTTCCGCTTCTGGGGTTTTGGCGACGATGTCATGGTGGTTGGCGTAGACAACAAGGTTGTACTCAACGCCTGCTGGCCCGGACGCGATCAAATCATTGCCCCGCAATGGCGAACCAGTTCGCCGGATTCATACAAGTATTGGCTGGGCAACAATCTTTCCGTGGTGGGGGACTGGATCACGCTCGAACCCGGTGTTCCGCTCAAGATGGATGTCCTGATCGGAGAGGTTCCCGGCGGGGTTTTTTGTTCGCAACTTCTGGTCGAGGTCAAAGGGGTGGAATACGAAAACAACAGGCAAAACGGCCCCCTTCTTCCCATCTTCACAACTGCGGCTCCCACGCTCGACCTGATCGAAACCATCCATGCAGACCTCGTTCCCGGCGAGGCCAGCATCACCAACGGTCCGGTTTTCTGCGACTACGACACTTCGGGCAAGGTTGCCAGATGGGAGCCGGAAAAAGCCGATCCACCCGTATTTGCCGGTTCCATCAAAGAGGAAATGCGAGCATGGATCGGAGAGGGTGGAAAAACCCTTGAAGCCAAGTTTGTGGCCGTGATCGGTGGCAAGACGGTGCTGACGGATCAAGATGGACGGCAGCGGAAGGTTCCGCTGGCCCTGCTTTCAGATAAAGATCGACTATATGTCGAACTCGCCCAACCGCCAAAGTTCAACATCGATTTTTCCAAGCAAAGCTCCCAGCGACTCTTCGAGGATAGTCCCCTCATTCGGTGGGCTCCGCCAAAGCACATCGACTATGTCTTCAGCGCCAAGCTCAAGCAGACCTCGGCGGGCGAATACAACCACGAACTCAAGGTTGAGTTTTTCGCGATCGGCGAGGAGATCGACGGCGACAACTATATCCTGCTCGACCAGCAGGAAAGCCGCTTCACGCCTACCAAGGAGAACGGAAGATCGCATGGGTTCAGCGGCAATACCGTTCCCATGCGGGAGAGCACGGTGTATATCCATCGTCGCGGCCAAAAATACGGGGGCTATCTGGTGGTGGTCACGGACGAACGCGGTAGGATCATTGACCACGGCACCTCCCACAAATGGCTTCTGGATATCCTCGGCGAGCTCCGGACACTCCCTCTCGGCAAGCACTTCGACAAAACAGGTGCAAGAGTTCTCCCGCCCTGCCCGAAATCCACCTTCTACTAGTCCAAGGCAGCGAAGCCGCCCCGAACAGTCGAGGGCGCTCGCGATACTTCGGAGCGCAACCAAAGCGGCTTGCTGCGGATTTTAGGCTTCCGCTATTTCCTGGCCATCGTCACAAGCAGGACATCGTTTTCGCGGAGATCGAACTCCTTGGTGAACTTTTCGAAGTTGCCGATCCTAATGGTCGTGGTTTCAATGGGCGCGCCATCGTTTCGTGCGGCGAGCTTCGCCACCTGTTCCCGCGTCGGGGCGGCGGGGGAGCCCATGGCGAGGAAGTCGGTGTAGACATCGTTCACGCGGTAGCCAACCTTGTAGACGTTCAGCTCATATTTTCCCGCCGCCAGGTTGTCCACCTCCAGTACGGCCTTCCCGGTGGCGGCGGCGGGGAGGTCGCGCTTGAAGTACACCTTGTTCGAGGCATCCTGCTTCGTGACTGAAAAGTCCCAGAAAAGCACTTGTACATTGTCGCCATCCTTCGCGGCCCACGCGTCGGCATCGTTGCACTCGATCTCGGTGTCGCCTAGGTCGTTGAAATACTTGTAGGCGTAGAAGCTCGGCTTGCGCAGTCCCTGGAGGTTCTGGAGTCCGAAGCCGCCGTGGAACGGGGTGGGGCCGGGGCCGGCTTCCTCGAACACGTCGGTGAAGGTCCAGTAGCTCATGGAGTCGGCCACGCTTTCCGTGCCCTTGAGTTTGTGGAGGATGTAGGCGGCGGAGTGGTAGGAATCATGCACCGGGTCGCGGGAGGAGTAGGAGGAGCTCCACTCGGTGTAGTGCAGTTCGAGCCCGGCATATTTCGTTGCTTCGATCCATCCGCGCACCTCGTTGACCTGATCGACGATGCGGTTGCGGTTCGGGCTCATGGTAAGCTCGGCTCGGCCGCTTTCGTCGAGAAAGCCCCATTCGACGCCGTAGCAGTGCGTCGCAATAAAATCGAGCGGCGTGTTGTTTGTTTCGCAGAACTCCAGAATCTCGCGCACCCAGCCGTTGCCCGCCGTGGCCGGCCCGCCGACACGCAGATTTGGATTCACCGCCTTCACCGCCCGCGCCGTTACGTCGTAGAGCTTCAGGTATTCCTTGAGGTCGGCGGTCCAGAAAAGCGGATGGTTCGGCTCGTTCCAAACCTCGAAATACCAGTTGAGCACCTCCTCTTCCCCGTAGCGCTTGATCAGGTGGGAAACAAAGGAGCGGATCAAATGCGCCCATGCCTCGTAGGATTCCGGCGGAGTCACATTGCCCTCGTACCAGAACACCGTGGTGCGTCCGCCTTCGCCCGGCTTGTTGCCCGCCAGCGCCTCGGGCATGAAGCCCAGCTCGACAAACGGTTTCACGCCCTGATCCAGCAGGAAGTCGTAGAGCTTGTCGACATACTGCCAGTTGTACAGGTTGTCATTGGCTTCGTCCCCGCTCGGCAGGCTCCAGACCAGTGAAACCCCGGCGCCGGAACGGGCCTCGAAATATTCCAGCACAATATCGTAGCAACGTCCCTTCTCCAGATGGACATTGCCGAGCGTCTGCTGGAACCCGTGTATGCTCCAGTCCTCGGCAACCAGCTTGCCATCGACGTAGAGGCGGATGCCGTCGTCCGAAACCGCGCCAAGCTTATAGAAACCGGTAGCCGGCGCCTTCAGTGTTCCGCTCCAGCGCACGGAATAGTTGTCTTTTCCAATACCCTGCCCGAGCTCGGAATCCCCCCATGCAAAATCAACGGTGGTGTCTTGCCGCACAAAGGCCGGCTCACCCTCAAAATCCACATTGTTGAAATATTCGCCCTTCAGGCCCGGCTTCCCATCGGCCGACAGATACTCGCTTCCAATGGTATCCAGTGGAATCTCCTTGTTGAAGATACCCATGGCATCGTGGAAAATGGCGTGGAAGCGGACATATTCAAAGTCGCACGCCTCCTTCGCCACCTTCAAGTGCCGCTGCCAGTCGGCCCGGAGTCCCAACGGCGCATAGCCCGAACCCACGCACAACTGCGGCATCCGCGTCATCGGCCCCTTTATCTTGCCGGCATCCACTTCGATAACCCGCACGTCTTCTTCGACCGTTTCTGAACTTAGTCGCGCGGTTTCCGCGTGAAGCTGGGTTGCCATTGCGACCACAAGGCCAAGCGATGTCAAAATAGGGTTGTGCAACAATCGTTTCATATGAATCTCCATTAATTATTGAAAACCGTGTTCCCTTCAGAAGTCCAGCACTGGAATATTTCATAACCCGCATGAAGGCTCCTTAAGTATGTTCCCAGACATTAGCACTATAGTCCAGCGCCATGGAGCTCCTCCGCGGCACAGACCTCTCCATCACCGAAATCGCCATGGAGTTTGGCTTCGGCGACAGCAACTACTTCGCCCGCCAGTTCCGTCGCGCCCTCGGCGAATCGCCCCGCAGCTTCCGCACGAAAAAGGCCACTCAATAACGTTGCGATTTATCCTGCTGGCAATTCCGCCCACGATGCGATACATGTGTACGTAATTGTGGAAAGTCGGAAAAACTGCATTTCCAGTGGGATTATCCGAATATTTGGAACGAATAATGATGTTTCGTGGGTGAAATGAAAAAATGGCTTTTAATAATAGGAATTGTTGCCCTATCGGGCAGCTTTTCCGCCGTAGCCCAGCGCCATGAGACTTTTGCCGAACGGCCAGCCAAGCGGCAGGAGGTTGTTAAGCGATTATCCGAGCGTGCGGCTAGAAACAAAGAAGAGGCTCGAGAGTGGGCAAAGGTACATGGCAAAGCTATGCGCTTTGAACGCAATGGCGTTCTTTTCGAACTCATGGCTCTTTATCAGGGAAGCCCCCTCTATTATCGAACGCTGAACGTAAATGCCGCTGTTTCAACTGCTGCGAATCTGGTGCGAGACAATGCTCCCTATGATCTTGATGGGGCTGGGATAGTGGCTGGCGTTTGGGATGGTGGAGAGGTGTTGATCTCACATCAGGAGTTCAGTGGACGGGTAACCGACAAGGATGGTGTGGATTCACACTATCATGCAACGCATGTCGGCGGAACGATTGGCGCTTCAGGCATCCAGTCTTCTGCCAAAGGGATGGCTCCCGAGGTCTTGATCGATTCCTATGACTGGAACGACGACGACTCAGAAATGGCCAATGCGGCGGCATCTGCCCCTGGACAGACAAATCTTTATCTCTCCAACCATTCATACGGCTACACAGTTGATGAAGAATATTGGTTTGGACGGTATCCCTCTTTTGTAGCAACGGTGGATGATGTGGTTTACGACAGCCAGTATTATCTTCCTTTCTGGGCGGCTGGCAATGAACAGGGTGAAGTATCGGGGGGATACGATACGCTATCGACTAAAGGGGTGGCAAAAAACGTAATAACCGTCGGGGCGGTTTACGATGCCGTGTCGGGATCGAGTAGATATTTGCCCAATGCCAACATGATCTCTTTCAGCAGTTGGGGGCCGGCGGACGACGGGCGCATCAAGCCCGATATTGTTGCCAATGGCTATAGTCTCTACTCGTGTGGCGATGGCAATGATTCCGATTATAGAACGTTGTCGGGAACCAGTATGGCCACGCCGAACGCCTGCGGGTCGGCGGCATTGCTGGTGGACTACTACGACGATCTGTTTCCCGGGCAGGCGATGCGGGCAAGTACGCTCAAGGGGCTGATTATCCACACGGCGGATGATCTCGGTAATCCGGGGCCGGACTACAAATTTGGATGGGGCCTAATGAATACGCTCGCCGCCGCCGAGCTACTAACTGACCGTGTTGCCAACTCAACACGGCTGACGGAGGCCACGGTGACGGTGTCGCAACGGAGCGACACCTACACGTTTTTTAGCGATGGGAGCGAGCCGGTACGTGTGACGCTCTGCTGGACTGATCCGGAAGGTTCGGCCCAAACCACCGACAATGAT
>JBDLHZ010000145.1:0-6685 GCA_039715135.1 Verrucomicrobiota bacterium | reverse complement strand
CAACGATAGAGGTCTGGTCAGTCCCGATAGCTTTCGGGAACTCTATTTCCCGCGCTATAAGGCAACGATCGACCAGCTTCATGAACACGGCATGCACTTCATACACCATTGTTGCGGCCAGGTGCGCGAATATATGGACATGTTCGTTGAAGCGGGCTGCGATGTCCTGCAACTGGATCAACCTGAGCTCATGGGAGTTGAATGGCTCGGGAAGAACTATGGCGGCAAAATCTGTTTCTGGAGTTGTGTCGATATCCAGTCCACCATGGGCCGGGGCGACCTCGCCGCCATCGATGATGAAGCGCAGCGGCAGGTCTGGCATCTTGGCAACTTTGGCGGCGGTTTCATGGTCAAGGCATACCAGCAACCCGAAGACATCAATATGACCATTGAGGAATCGGAAGCCCAATACCAGGCGTTCAAGCGCAATGCGGAATATCCCCTGCATGAACCGGAATCCCTCAACCGCCAGGCGGAACATTAGAGAAAAACGGCGAGCATAGATGAGTACAATTAGAGATCGTGGAGTTAGTCAGGAGATGGCAGTCGTCTCTTTGAGCGCACCTGAGTTTACAATCCATGCCGATCCTGCGGGGAGGGTCGTTATGGAAGGGGCAAAGGATGCCTTTGCCGGCCCTGCCGGAACGGAGGCCGACGGGGTTGCCGTTAATGTCAGCCAGGCGGTCAAGCCAGAGGAAACGTTGCTCTCCGCCACAATCACCAGCGACAGGCGGCGCGAAGGGGTGCAGATTACCCTTCCGCTGGAGCTGGATCTTGACTGGAAGAGCTATGTTGTCGCGCCCGGAGCCATGTATAACGGCAACCGTTTCATCGTTTCGCCCCAGCCCTACTGTCCCCATATTCTGACCGAGGGTGTGACGCCCGACGGCCCGATCGTGCAGGCTGATGTGCCTCGGCTTTCTGCTGACACGGGATACCGGGCGGAGTTTGCCGCCAACGCCTTTACCATTCCGGCGGTCGGTCTTTACGATTCGGAAAAGCAATGTGGTTATTTAATCGGCGTTGAGGTCTACGGTGTGTGGGGCGTGACAGGTATTAACCTGCAAACCCTTCCGAATGAACCGGTGCGGGTCGAGGTGTGTCTGCCGGTCATGCGCCAGCGCCGCTATCGCTTTTGTGATTGGGAAGAGGTTGACAACGAACCCGGCATGGTTCTGGAGCCAGGCTCTGATGTTCGCTGTAAAGTGCGCATCCTCCCCGTGCAGGCGAACTCTATTCCCGCCTTTGTTCGGCGAATGGCCGAGTATGGTTTTGCGCATCGCGGAGAGGAGGCGCGCCGGCCCGATATGGGCTTTTCGGAAGCTGCGGAGCTAATCGAAAACAAAATGGATGCCCATAACTGGAAAGAGAATATCGGTTGCTACCAGACTCAGGAGCCGTTCGTTCAAACTGCGTGGACCGGCGGCGGACCCACAATCGTCGCCATGGCGATGTCGGATCATCCATCCCGTCGGCAGCGTGCGCTTCGGATGCTGGATCTCTTTTGCCGCGACGCCCTTTCGCCCAGCGGCTACTTTCACGGGGTATATTACGGGGAAGAGTGGCGTAGTTTCGGGGTCAAGCGCCCCGGTTGCCGTGGTTTCTCACTGATCCGGCGGCCACTGGGCTGCACCCGCGACATTCTTAAGGTGTTCACTCTTCTGCGCGAGCGCGGCGAGGAGGTTTTACCGGCGTGGGAAGATGCCGCTCGGCGCAACCTTGATGCCATGGTTGATACGGTTTCGCGTTTTGGGCATCTCGGCTATACCGTTGATTTTGACACGGGGGATGTGCTTTGGGGCGACAGTACCTGCGGAGCGTTCGGCATCGAGCCACTGGTCCGTGGTGCCGCCTGGTTCAACGAGTCCCGCTATCTGGAAACCGCACGCAAGCTGGCCGGGTATTACGCGACCCGCTTTTTAGCCAGGGGCTACACCTGCGGCGGAGTGGGCGATGCCTTGATGGCCTCCGACAGCGAAAGCAACTATGCCTTGATGGCCGGGCTGGTTCATCTGCATGCGGCGACGGGGGAGCCGTTGCATCTGGAATGGGCGCGTCAGGCGGCCGATCTGTTTTCCACATGGGTGCTCTGCTACGATGCTGAATTACCGGTTGGTTCACCGCTGGAAAGGGTTGGCATCCAGCCGCGAGGAGCGGTGTTTGCCAATGTCCAGAATCAGCATGGTGCTCCGGGCGTCTGTACCGTCTCAGGGTGTGAACTGCTGACCCTTTATGAGGCCACCGGCGAGGAACGCTATTTGCGCTCGCTCGAAGATATTACCCAATGTATTCCACAGATGATCCAACGACCGGGGCAGGAAGAGGTCTGGGGCGAGGATCTGATTCCCGGCAGCATCAGCGAACGGCTTATGACCATGGATGGAATGTGCGCTTGCGGTCAGACCGTGCGGATGAGTACCTGGCCTGAGATTTCTATGCTGCTTACTTCTCGTGAACTGCCCTCGGTTTACCAAAACAAACAGTTCGGTCACGCGGCAAGGTTCGATCTGACCGCGAATGAACAAATTTAAATAAGGAAAATTATGAAAACATCAAATACAATGGAACATGATGCTGACTTTTGCGTGGTTGGCGGAGGGATGGCAGGGCTGACTGCGGCGCTTTCGGCCGCGAGGCATGGGGCCAAGGTGGTTTTGTTTCACAATTGAGACAAATCAAAGGTTGATGGATATGACAATACAAGATTCGATCAACAAACGTACCTCCCTCAACGGATGGTGGGATTTTCAGCCGATTAAGAACAGGGCAATTGCAACAGTGCCTGCGTTGGGATGGGACAATGGCGTCTACATGGTTCCATCGTTCTGGACCAAATCGGACAAAGCGGTGCGGCGGCCGGGGGAGAAGTACTTCCAAACTGCACCGACCCCCTGTCCGGATCTTTATGAACCGGGTGCTTACGAATATCTCTTCGATGCCTACGGCTATCCTGACGAGTGGTCCAAGTCGCGCAATGGCTGGATACGGCGGGCTATCACTCTCGACCCGCTTCCGGCAGGCACGCGTCGCCATATACATTTCGAGGCGGTCGCCCCGCGCTGCCGGGTATTTCTTGATGGCACGTTTGTTGCCTCGAACGATGATGCGATGCTGCCCTTTGATGTCGATATCACGCAGCTCACGCCCGGCGACCATGAACTGGCACTTCAGGTACTCGACTACGAAGAAGATGCAAAGGGCCGCTCGCTGACCCCGGCAGGCAACATGCTGACCCGTTTTTTTGCGGGGATATGGCAGGATGTCTGGATCGAGCAGCGCGGCGAGGTACTGGTTGAAGATGTCATTATCCGCACTTCGACACGCAAACAGGAAATCGAACTGATCTACAATCTTGCGAATACCGGAACGGCGGAACGTACCGTGACTCTGAACGCCCATATTAAACCATGGTCTCGGGATGGTGCAGCTACAGATGCCGTGGGACCTGATATCCCTTCCGCATCACTCAGCATCGGTCCCGGTGAGACCGTGGAGCATCGCATCTGTTTGCCATGGTCTGATGCTGAATGGTGGCAGCCGGAAAGTCCGACGCTCTATGTGCTGAACACGGAGCTTCTGGCAGATGGACTTTGCCTGGATCGGCACCGCGAACGCTTTGGGTTCCGTGAAGTCTGGATCGACGGGCCGGACCTGATGCTGAACGGCGTGCCCATGCACCTGTTCTCCGACTGGGGTCACAAACTCACCCCGTATCACCATACCGAGGCCTGGATACGACAGTGGTTCGGTATGATCCGGGATGCCAACATGAACCACACGCGCCTGCATACCCATCCACACCCGCGCCTGATCTTGGATCTCGCCGACGAACTGGGCATCCTGGTGACCAACGAAAGCGCAGTCCATGGTTCCGGAGGGGACCAGGCTTCAGACTCGCCTGACTACTGGAAGGCGGCGCGCGAACATGTCCGCCGCTTCGTCCGGCGCGACAAGAATCATCCGAGCCTGATTCTCTGGAGTGTCGAAAACGAGATGCGCTGGAATGGGGATGAAGCCTCCCTGACCAAGCAGGAGCTGCCGCGCCTGCGCAAGCTATTCAACGAACTCGATCCTACGCGCGCTGCCTATCATGAGGGCGACAGTTCGCTTTGGAATGAACGCGAGCAAGAGATTGTCAGCCGACACTATGGCAAAGAATGCGCCGGAGTTGGCTGGTGGGACAAAACACAGCCGCTGCACTCGGGCGAGATGGCGCTCTATCACCTGACGGGACCCAACAGTACACTGCATCTTGGCGGCGATGAAGTATACCGGTCTTTCGAGGCCATCGACCGCGCCGCAGCGGAAGATTGCGCCTTTGTCGTCGAGGCTGGACGGGTCGAAGGCGTCTGCTGCTTTGGCCCGTGGAATCTTTCCTGTCTGGAAAATCTGCGCATGGACAGCGAGCTGGTGACGCTCGAATATGAGGATTTCACGGTTCCCGGTGTCAAGCCGCTTCGCGTGCCGGCCCACTCATCGGAATTCGCTTTCTGGAAAGACGGAAAGGGATATACCCCCAATTGTAGTTTTGCCATCCAGGCTCACGCCTTTCGTCCCGTGGCTATCATCGACACCAATCTGCGGACAGGATACTTTGCCGGTGCCGACTGTATCCGCACATTGACCGTGGTCAATGATTCTCCTGCTAATCTGACAGGTCGTCTCAGCGTACGTCTTCGGCGAGACGATATGGTGCTGCACGAGGCTGGCTGGGAAATGACCGTCGGGCAGGGAAGACAGGCGCAACAGCGGCTGCAATGGACTATTCCTGCCGAGCTTGACGCCGGGGAACTCATCTACGAGGTATCGTTCGAAACCCGGAATGGCACATTGGATACGTGGACGCGTGAGCTTTGCATCGGTCGGCCTGACACTATTGAGTCAGTTGAGGAGTCCGTGGCGATCTACGGCCCCGGATCACTGGATAGATATAAATTTATGCAACATGATTCCTTCGTGCGCATTAGGGCGCTATCGGATGAAACGCTGTTGCCATATCGTATTCTGGTGATGGAGGAAAACAGCGTTGATCCTGGAAGCGATCAGGCCGGTATAGTGCGCCGTTTCGCGGAAAAGGGCGGACGGGTCATTGTTCTTGAACAGCAGTTCAGCCTTTTTGCATCCATGCCAACCGATATCAAACCGGTTCAAACCGCCTTCATGCGAGCGGCGGGGCACCCGGTGTTGACGGGACTGGATGATACTGACCTCCGATTCTGGGGGGAGGCATTTTATGTAGAGCCTTCCAGCGATGCCTCGGTGGCTTTCAATCTGTATCGGAAAAACGATGCCTCGAATGCACTGTTCCTGGCTGACAGCGGCGAAGGGTGTTTCGGCGACGGTGATCTGGAAGGATGCGCCCTGCTGGAAGCGCCGTGCGGCAAAGGACTGCTTCTGGCATGTCAGCTCAGAGTCACCCCGAAACTGGACAGCATTCCCGCGGCCCGTCGGCTGTTTTCGAATCTGTTGCAGCGGGCATTGAACTACAAGAGCATGGATGTGATTTCACCGTCGGCGGACGCCGATCCTGCGGCATTGCTTGATCACGCAAAAACCGGTGCCACCGTCGTTGTGCGTCTGACCGACGCGAATATCAACGCCTGGCGCGAGGCTTCGGGTATTTCTCTGGCATTTGATGACGTGGGCGAAACGTTCCAGGCAGTGCGCGTTGCGGACGACGAGCTGTTGCTGGCGGGGCTGTCGCATGACGACCTGTCCGGGGTCAGAACATGGACCTATAGTCGTGCGTCGGCAAACAACACCGCCTTGGAGGGCCCATTCCTAGCCCATGCTGATGGGCTTGACCCGTTGCTGACCACCCCCACGCGCAGCTGCCTTAAAGAGATGTATGTCAAGAACGGCAAGATCGAGCCGCTACGCACGCATACCCAGTCACGCTTCCTGCATGCTGAACGCCCACGCGAGGCGGTCGTGCTGGCACGGTTGCGTGTTGGTTCCGGCCAGGTTTGCTTTAATCAGTTCTCTGCTACAGGCACTGATGCCCCTGTGCGCATGCAGCGCCTTGCCAACCGTCTGGGCCTGGCGGACGGCACACTGCCGCACCCGTTGCCGCTGATCGCGGGTGACACTGTGCCCGAGGTCGCTGCCGCTGGCACAGGCTATCCGGACAAACTGCACCTGATGGTCGAAGGCGACCGCAATCGTATTCTTACTGCGATGGCATACAGCAGTGAACGCATGCCGCCCTCTGGAGTCCTGAAGTCGGCCGAATGGCGCGAAGTCATACTGGACGGGGATCAATGGAAGGCGTCAGACCTTGGCGAACAGTCCGAGCACGTCCTTTACTGCCGACTCTTCAGCCCTCTTGCACGCAAGAACCTTAGTGATATGGATTTGAATGTGCCGAATCCAGAGGCCTTTACCTTCCTGGCCGTGCGTGGAGAAGGTTGCGTCGGCATCCGGGTTAACGATACCGAATATGACCCGATTGATGTGGTCGAAGGTGAAGAGAGCCAGTTCAGCGACATATCCCTCGAGCAAGGCTACAATAACATCCTTGTGACGTGGCGCCCGGCCTCGCCGGATTCCACATTGCGGATGCAATGGCGCAACATAATGCTGCGCCCGGAAATATCGTTCAAATTTATCTGAGACCGAAAGGGGTCCTATAAAATAATGATTTTTGCCTGACGGATTGCGTGCGTGCGGTTTCACCTATGCCTAG
>JBDLHZ010000144.1:0-6733 GCA_039715135.1 Verrucomicrobiota bacterium | reverse complement strand
CGCGCCCGGGCGGCGGAAAGCCCGGTGAAGGATGATATTGTCTTTCTTGGCTTCGCGCCGGTCGACTCGCTGCCGCTGCTCTATGGCGGATGCGACCTGATGGTCTATCCCTCGCTGCATGAAGGCTTCGGCTTCCCGATTGTGGAGGCGCTGGCCTGCGGCGCGCCAGTGGTCTGCTCGGCAACATCGTCGATGAAGGAGCTGGCCGGAGATTGGATTCCAACCTTTGATCCCGCCCATGCAAACGATCTTTTCGAATGCATTGAAAGCACGGTTTCAACAGGTTGGAGCGCGGCAAAACGGGCGCGCGGCACGGAATATGCTCGTACGTTCGACTGGCGGAATACCGCCCGTAAAGTCATGAAGGTTTATACATCGGTATAACCTATTGGACGGCAGATGGTTGTTATGAGATGGGGAAAAAGATTAGTCTGGCTGATTATTCTGGCTAGTGTGTGCACCACACTGGTTTCGTTGTATTATACCCGCCAAAACAAAATCCGCCCCCTCGAGCTTACCGAAGCGGAGCTTCATTGGCTGAAAACCCATGGCGACAACATCCGGTATGCCCCCCACCCCAATTCGCCGCCGGTCGATTATGTGGACGAGGGGGGCAATCACCTTGGGCTCACCGCCGACTATATCCACCTGATTGAAAAAAAGCTCGGCATTCGGTTTATCCGGGTGCAGTGCAAAAGCTGGAAGGAGATCACTGAAAAACTCGGGGCGGGAGAGATCGACATGGTCGGTTCCATCCAGAGCACAGCGGAACGGCGAGCGTTTTTGCGATTCACGAAATCCTACCAACGCATCACGACGGTAATCCTTGTCAACAAAGACAACCCGAAACGCTACACCCTTGATAATATGCGCAGCATCTCCATCGCCGTTGTGGATGGATCGGCGACCTATGCCTACGTAAAGAAAAAGCATCCCGAGTATATCTTCGTTCCCGTGGCGAATGCAGAGAAGGGAGCGGACTTCCTGGCGTTCAAGCAAGTGGATGCCATGATCACGGATATCGGGGTGGCCTCCTATTATATCAACGAGCGCGGCATCTCCAATCTACAGCTTGCAGGCGATGTTGATTTCCCATGGGATCTTCGTCTGGCCTCCCGCCAGGACTGGCCGTTTTTGAATACCATTCTGAACAAGGCGCTGGCAACCATCACGCCCAATGAGCGGGAAGCGATCCGTGCCAAATGGATCGGCATGGGCAATACCGTTATGATTTCGACTGAACACGTGTTCCGCATCGTTGGCATACTGCTTCTATTTACCCTACTGGCCACCGGATCGTTCATCCTCTGGAACCGGATCCTCAAGAAGCAGGTGCGCCACCGCACGCACGAACTTGGACGCGTCCGGCACAGCCACCAGCAGACAACGCGCGCACTAGGCAAGAGCGAGGAGCGTTTCCGCGCGATGGTGGAATCGTCGAACGACATGATCTGGGAGATGGATCAATTCGGGAACTATACCTACGTCAGTCCGCGAGTACGCAACATCCTTGGCTACGAGCCGCAGCAGGTGGTTGGCCAAAGCTCGCTTTCGTTCATGACCCCGGCGGATTCATCGAAGCTCCTGCAAAAACTGCGCAAAGCCACGGTCAACACCGCCATCGACTGCGAAACGGGCACCTATCTCCATAAAGATGGCCGGCAGGTGATCCTTGAAACCAGTGGAATGGCCTTTGCGGACAACACCGGACAACTCGCCGGCCTCCGCGGGGTATCGCGCGACATTACCGGCCGCATCGAGGCCGAAACCGCACTGAAGGAAAGCGAGGAACGCTTCCGCAACCTCGTGGAAACCACGTCCGACTGGATCTGGGAAGTCGACACCAAAGGCAACTACATCTATGCCAGCCCGCAAATAGGCGATCTGCTCGGCTATGCACCCGCCGAATTGATCGGCAAGCGCCTCTCGGAAACCATGCCGGCGAAAGAGGCCGCCAGCATGGAGACCCTTTTCGCGGATGTTGCGTCGCAAGGCGCACCGATCCACTCGCTCGTGAACATCAACCGGCACAAGGACGGCCGCGTTGTCGTGCTCGAAACCAGTGCCGTGCCTTTCTACGACAAGGATTGGAATATCCAGGGCTATCGCGGTATCGGCCGCGATATCACCGAACGCATGGCGGCCGAAAAGAAACTGGCATTCGAGCGCAACCTGTTCCGCTCCTTCATGAGGCATGTACCGGATCTGATCTACTTCAAGGATGCCGACGGACGCTTTATCGAGGTCAATGCCGCCAAGGCCAATGAAGCCCATCTGAACCCCGAGGAGCTGATTGGGAAAACCGACTTCGATTTCTTCCCCGCAGAACAGGCCCAGCAAAAATTCAATGACGAACTCGAAGTGATGCGCATCGAAAAGCCGGTGCAATTAGAGGAGTTCTGCACCACGGCCGACGGCGACCGGTGGTATCTCACCACCAAGATCCCGCGCTACGATGAACAGGGCGAGGTGGTTGGCACCTTCGGCACATCGAGGGACATTACCTCCCGGAAGCAGGCCGAGGAAGAGCTGCGCCGGCTCCGCGCGCAACTCAGCAATATCATCGACTCCATGCCCTCGATCCTGGTTGGCGTGGAGGTCGACGGCTGCGTAACCCAGTGGAACCGGGAAGCGGAACAGGCTACCCAGATCGCGGCATCTGGAGCCATAGGGAAACCGTTGATGGAGGTCTTCCCGCAGTTGTCCAAGGAAATGGTCAAGGTGGAGCGCGCCATCCGCGAACGCGCCACGCAGAAGGAAGAGCGTATCCCCGTCCGCGAAGACGGCCATGTGCGCTACAACGACATCACGGTCTATCCCCTGCTCGAAAACGATGCCGAAGGCGCCGTCATCCGCGTGGACGATGTAACCGAACGCGTCCTGATTGAAGACAGCATCCGCAACATTGTGGAAGGGGTGGCTGCGGTGGGCCGCCAGTTCTTCAACTCGATGGTGACCCAGTTGGCGAAATCGCTCGATGCCGATTTCGCCTACATCAGCGAATATAGAGGCGATGCCGATGATACCATGCGCACCATTGCGGTGTCGGACGGCGGCAAGGTCGGCAAAAACTTCAACTATGCCCTGAACCACACCCCCTGCGAGCGCGTGATGGAGGGCAATGCGTGCGTCTGTGTCTCGGATGTCCGCGAACAATACCCGGATACCGAGCTACTCCGTTCCCTGGAGGCCAAGACCTATATCGGCATCCCGCTGCTCGACTCGGAAGGGCAGTCCCGGGGTTGCATGGTGGCCCTATACAAAAAACCGATCGAACATCTTGAATTCGCCACATCCATCATGCAGGTGTTTGCCGGCCGGACCGCCGCCGAGCTTGAGCGGTTGCAAGCCACCAAGGAGCTGCTCACCCTGCGCAACTTGCTCAGCAACATCATCAACTCCATGCCGTCCATCCTGGTGGGGGTCGATTCCGATGGCTGTGTAATGCAATGGAACCGCGAAGCCGAACGCATTACGGGAACCCCTGCCCAACAGGCCCAGGGACAGCCGCTTGAAAGCGTCTTCCCAAGCCTTGGAAGTGAAATGGACCGGATCGTTGAGGCCATCGGGAACCGCGAGTTGCGGCACGATGAACGTATCCCCTGCACCATCGGGGGGGAATCGCGCTTCGCCGATGTCACCGTCTACCCGCTCGCCACCGACGGCGCCGAAGGGGCCGTGGTCCGCGTCGACGATGTCACCGACCGCGTACGCATCGAGGAAATGATGGTGCAGTCCGAAAAAATGATGTCGGTCGGGGGACTTGCCGCCGGCATGGCGCACGAGATCAACAACCCGCTTGCGGGCATTCTCCAGAACCTGCAGGTGATGCGCAACCGCATCACGCACGGCACCGACCGCAACCTGGGCGCCGCCACGGATGCCGGGACATCGCTCGAAGCCATCCAGGCCTACATGCACGACCGAGGCTTGATCAAGATGATGGACTCCGTCACCGAGGCCGGGCGCCGCGCCGCCAAGATTGTCGACAACATGCTCAGCTTCAGCCGCAAGGACGAGGCGCACTTTGCGCCGAACGACCTGGGGGAACTCCTGGAGCGCAGCATCGAACTGGCATCGAACGACTACGACCTGAAGAAGCGTTTCGACTTCCGCCATATCCAGATCGAGCGCGAATACGACGATACGCTTGGCTCCATCCCCTGCGAAGGCAGCCAGATCCAGCAAGTGGTCCTCAACCTGCTCTCCAACAGCGCCCAGGCCATGGCGGAACATGCGGACGACTCGAAGCCGCCGCAGATCACGCTGCGCCTCAAGCGGGAAGCCGACATGGCCCTGATCGAGGTGGAGGACAACGGCCCCGGCATGGACGCCGAAACCCGCAAGCGCGCGTTCGAGCCGTTCTTCACCACCAAGGAGGTCGGGCACGGCACCGGCCTGGGGTTGTCGGTCTCCTATTTCATCATTACGGAAAACCACGGGGGAACCATGCGGGTCCGTTCCATTCCGGGCAAGGGAACGTGTTTCAGTGTCCGCATTCCGTTCGAACACCGCCAGGCCATGTGGGGTCTCCGACTCTGATTTTAGGGCTTGGGTTCTACTTGCCGTTTATTGTATGGTTCGCTGTTTTCTAAAGGATTCCAAATGAAAGATTTCTCGAATATACGTGTACTGGTGATCGATGACGAACCCGCCATCTGCCTAAGCCTGACCGCTTTTCTGGAGGACTACGGCTTCAAGGCCTCGTCCGCCGAAAGCGCGGAAGAGGCGCTGGATCTGATGAAAAACAACGACTACGATGTCTGCGTTGTAGACCTGCGCCTGCCCGGCATGAGCGGCGAGGATCTGATCCTAAAGGCCCGCGAACGCCATCCCAACCAACGCCACGTCATCTATACAGGATCGATTTCCTACAACCTCTCCAGCAAACTACAGGCTCTGGGCATGCGGCCGGAACACGTTTTCCTCAAACCGATCCGGGTACTTACCCTATTGGTCAAATGCATCAAGGCATTGGCGACCGAGGCCGAAGAAAATGAAGCTTGAACAACAGCCCCATATGTTTAACAAAGATCCCTTATTGCTGGACTGATCCCCATGCCTCCCTCCATAGCCATTATCATGCGGTCGAAAAACGAAATGCCGCATGTGCATGCTGTGCTCGAAATGCTGCATCGGCAAACCTTCCGTGATTTTGAACTGTTTGCCATCGACTCCGGCTCCACCGACGGAACCCTTGAGGAGTTGCGCAAGTCCTGCGACCCGGACCATCTGACACAAATTGCTCCCGAAAACTATATCCCCGGGAAAGTGCTCAACGAGGCCATCGCCCGAACCCACCACGAAATCATGGTCCTGCTGAATGCCGATGCCATTCCCCGCTCCAATACCTGGCTCGAACAACTGGTCCAGCCCATCCTCGACGATGATGCCGACGCTACATTCAGCCGGCAGGTCGCGCGTCCCGATGCGCACTTTATCGTCGCCTACGACTACCAGCGAGCCTACGCCCCCGAAAAAGCCGACGACCACTTCTTCTCCGCCGCCGCCTGCGCCTTCAAGCGCGAACTGTGGGAACGGCACAAATTCCAGAAGCAAGGCTATGCCGAAGACGCTATCTGGGCGACCACATGCCGCATGTTCAACGCACGCTTCCAGCTGGTGCCGGAGTCCGAGGTCGAGCACTCGCACAACTATTCCAGGGAGGAGTTGTTCCGCAAGAGGTTCCGGCATGGCAGCAGCTTTGCCAAGGTCCACGGGAAAACCTCCCCCTTGGGGCACAGGCTCTATCTTTGCGTGCGCGAACTTGTGCGCGACCTCGGTTTCGCATGCTGCCAGCGGCAATTCCGCACCATTCCCTACAACATCGCCTACCGCGCCACGATCCACGCCGGCTTGCACAGGGGCATCAGGGAAGGCTCCATGTGAACACGTACACCGCCAAGGGATCGGCGGAGCTGGATGCACAGATCGATGCGGACATGCGGCGCATTGCCGAGGCTGCTTCGCCGCATAGCGTGGCCGGGGTACTGATCGGTGGCTACGGACGGGGCGAGGGCACGCCGTTCATCAAACCCGATGGATCGCAAGCACCATTCAACGACTACGACCTCGTCGTGGTGGTCGACAGGCTGAACGGCGAAGTTCGCCAAAAATTCAATGCCTTGGAAAAGCAACTAACCGACGAGCTTGGCCTGCCGGTCGATCTCTGCCCCTACCGGCTGTCACACTTGCGCAAGTGTGAATTCTCCCTGCTCAACCATGAAATGAAGCATGGCCACAAAGTCGTCTGGGGCAATGAAGACATACTCGCCACCCTACCGAACTACCCGCCCAATGCTATTCCCCTCTCCGAAGGCACCCGCCTGCTGCTCAACCGCGGCAAGCTGCTGCTCGATCTCCAGCAACGCCTCACCAGCCCGGACCCGCTATCTGAGGAAGAGCGCATCCGCTTCATCAAGTTTATCCACAAGGTCTGGCTGGCGTTCGGCGACTGCGCCCTGCTCGCCGCCAAGCAATACGATATCTCCTACACCGTCAAAAAGGAGCGGATTCAAAACCTGGCCGACTGCCCCGACCGCGATGTTGTGGCCAATGGCTATATGAAGGCCATCGCGCTAAAGGAGTGGGGCGACTTCCAGGCATTGGAGGGCTTTGGTGTTGCAGCGGAGTTCGAGGCCGTGCGCGATGTCTTTCTACGCTTCCTCCCGTGGTACCGGACACAATACTCCACGCGCGAATGCTCCGTGTTGAAAGCCATTGCGCTAAACCT
>JBDLHZ010000143.1:0-6757 GCA_039715135.1 Verrucomicrobiota bacterium | reverse complement strand
CTCCCCACGGCTATGCTGTAGGGGGGAATGTCTTTCGTAACGACCGAATTGGCACCGATGACCGAATGCTTCCCGATGGTGACATTCGGCATGATGCACACGCCCTCGCCGATCCAGGCCTCATCCTCGATCACGACGGGGCCGGGCACCTTGAGCGGCTGAGACATGACACCGCGTGAAACATCATCGAAACCATGCAGGTTGTCCGTGATATATACATTGTCCGCAATGACCACGTCTTGCCCGATTTTCATTTTGTCGCAAACAATAATGTGGCATCGGCGGCCAATATAGGTGTTGTCCCCTATCGTCAACTCGGGGCCGAACGTATCCCCTGCATGCTCTGCGATTAGATCAATCCAGCCCCCATCGAAAACGCAGGCTCCGTCGCCCATTTGCACGCCCTTGATATTTCTACTGTGGAAGGGCGGGTAGACGAGACTTCCTTTGCCGATATGCGCCGCATCCCCCCGCAAAAACCAGGTGTAGAGCCTGGCCTTTTGCGCAAGGAGCCGGTTTTGTAGTTTCAGGATTCCCATCGCGTCAGGCTCCCAGCAATATTGAGCGCAGAAACGCCGAGGTCTTCACCGCATCGCCCTCGGCAATCGTTTGGGCAATGCCCTCCCGGTTTTCACTAGCGATCCGATCGAAAGCCCTCAGCCAGGTGATGCTCTCGGAAATGGCACCGGCCGCGTCCTCGCGATAGGGATACTGGTCCATCGAGAACCAGCCGTCGTAGCCGCACTTGTCCAGCCAGTAGAGCATCTCGATGTACTCCAGCGAATGGATGGAGCCGGCAATCATGTCGTCATCCCATTCCTTGTGGTTGTCGTTGAAATGCATGTGGAACAACCGGTCTCCCGCCTGTTTTGCCAATACAATCGATTCGGCCACGTTTTCGCCGGCCATGAAGGCATGTCCCGTATCGATGGTGACGCCGACATTGTCCATGCCGGTCTGCAGGCACACCAGCAACGTGTCCGCCATGCGGGCGAGATACGAGTGCGTGCGCGGCTCCTTGGGCTTGTATTCCAGTGCAAACCTCAAATGGGAAAACTCCTCCGCCACCTTGGCGATGCTTTCGACAAGCCCGTTGCGTTCATCCAGATAGTCGCCCTGGAACAGGTAGTCATAGCCGTCCTGTCCCGGCCAGATATTGAGCAGATCGCATCCCATGGTCTCGGCAACGCCGCATGTGACCCGCATGTGCTCGACGGCCTTCCGCCGAATTTCGGAATCCCGGGAAGAGAGGCTGCCGAATTTCCAGATGGGATCCGAAAACAGGTCTGGAATGATTGAGACACAGGTCTTCCCATTATCCGCGAGGGCTTTCTTCATCTCCCCGGCAGTCTCGACGCTAACATCCCATGTACCGACCAGCTCAATGCCCTCGACGTGCGGAATGGCAACGGCCTGTTCCAGCATCTGCATGGTGCCGGGAGATTCCTTGTAGCTATGGCAAAACCTGTCGCAGGTATTGCCCAGATTACCCAGAATAACCGAATACTTTTTCATTCCACTTCTCCTTTATATGTTCAGTTTGAATCTGTGAGTTCCGGCAGCAAAACAACGACCGTCCACCGTCCTGCCTTCCGTTCCCTCCGGAACGTTCAACTCAACATTCAAGTGCTCGCCTTCGCGTTCCCACCTGACGAAAATATTGCCGTGCGGAGTGGGAATGCGCCCTTCCGCAAACCCGAGATCCAAACCGTCGGGAGCAAGCCGAAATTCCCGAAAGCCGGGACTCAAAGGTTCGACCCCAAGTATCACGGCCTGGAAAAAATCGATGGGCGATGTTGCAAAGGCGTGGCACAGGCTGCCGTCGCCATCAAAGGCCGCTTTTCCATGCTCATGAATGCCCGACTCCCAAATGGTCGGATGACCCGTTTTGACAATGTCGCCCCAATATTTTCGAATGCGCTCCAGCGCCTCCGCGTTCTTTCCGCACAGCCGCATGGCGCGGAAGATGAAATAGTGCAGATAGAGTTCAGGCTTCAGAATTGAATCGTCGAGCAGCGCCTTCTCCAGATGCCCTCGGTTGGCCTCGCCACACACTCCACCCAGCAGGGCAAACGCATGGGCCAACTGGCTCGAATGGGCAGATGGGCTCCCCTCTTCCAGCCAGTCCGCCAGGCGTCTTTCATCCTCCTTGAAAAAGTGCTTCTCAAGATTGCCGGAAGTCTTCCCGATCCGTGTCCGATAGTCGGCGGCGGGGATTTCCTCTCCGAGAATTTCCGCCAGCTCAATCATCGTTTTCATGGCAAGGACATACAGGCTGCTGAGCAGAGAAGTCGTCTTGCCGGTCATCGAGACGTCGTTCAACTCAAACGACCAGTCGAAAAAGTTCCAGTACCTATCCGGCGGAAGAATGAAGCCGTGGTCGTCCTCCCATCCATGAAATGTCTCCAAAATTGAAACCAGCCCCGGCATCAACTCGCGAGCCAATGCCTTGTCGCCACTGTACAGGACATAGTCCTGCATCATGGGGATGGTGAACAGGTTTGTTGGCACGAGAACCAGGCCGTCTTCATCCACCGGACACGGGCACACCCCCGGCAGCAAACCGCCGTCCCGAGCCTCCGAAAAGGCCAGGCGAAAGGATCGGCGGTGAATTTCGGAGGCACCAAACATCTGAAGAGATGTCCGGTTTGTGACAATCATATCGTTTACCCAATAGGCCCGCTCGCGCCACGGGCAATCGGTGAATGCATCGGTCGTGCAGGACTCGATTGTTTCGCGGCACGCATCCCAGATGCGGTTCAGCAATAAATCATCGCAGTTGAAGGATGCGCGATCGACAAACGGATAGCGGACGGCAACCGCCTGCACACGATGGATCTCAACCGGTGCGTCAAAATTCCGTAACACGATCTGAACCATCTTGAACCCGCGCTCCAATATTGAATTGCCGATGGTCTGGCGACCGGCTCGCAACACATACCGATCCACAAAATGGTAGCTCTCATGGCAATGCTTCACCGCAAGCCGATCTTCCGCAATGCTCTCGTTGTGGCACACATCGACAATGCACCCCTCCGGCGCAGTCAACTCCAGCTCGAAGCGACCGGCAAGCTCGGCACCGAAATCGAAGATCACCGTAACGCCCGATCCATCGGTCGCCGGTTCCACCCGGACACAAGCATCCTGATCCGACATCAGCCCCGCCAAACCATCCAGTCGATTGCCGGAAGGCGTTGAATACGGTTCCGTATTCATGCGCTCAAACAGATCTATGGAATCAAGATCATCTGCCGGCGGCACACAGGCGACAACCGGAATATCCACTGGCAACAGTGCTGTTTCCCGGAGCGCCGGAATGGCGCGCGGCAGCAAGGCCTTGGCATGGAGTTCGCTGGATTCAGGGATTTCCCAAGCCGCTTCCCATGAGGCCGAATCCTCGCCAACCGTCCAGCCGACGGGTTCCAGGCGCATGTCGTGCCATTCGCAATGCCCCACCTGCCGGCAATAGGTTTCGACATCGCTCCGCCAGTCCTTTGCAAGCTGGGTTTCCCACGAGGAATCCGATGCCACAATGCCGACCACGTCCACCATCACGGCCGGCTGGGCCGGAGCCGCGATAAAGGTGTCGTAGTTCATGCACTGCACCAGCACGGCAATCCTATTCGAGCCGGTTTTCAGCAACGGTGCAATGTCGTAGGAATCGTAGTAGTTTTGCCCGTGGGTTCCCCTCGCCGGCCCCCGGCCGACCTCAAGGCCGTTTATCCACAGCACGTAGCAGGAATCCGCAGCAATATGCAGAATCTGCTCTTCCGGCACCTCCGACATCTCGAAGCGTCTCCTTGCACGAAAGTACACATTCTTCAGAACATCACTGCCTGACGGGGCAATCCATCGCCCCTGTTTGCCGAGATGCTGCTTAAATGAGTTGACGAGATATTGCGACACTAAGGCTGTTCCTTCAAAAACGACTGGTAGCTATCGGGAAACCGAACTCTCGATGGCTTTGAGGCCTTTAATAACACGGAAATCCCCGCCGCTGCGGCTTGCCAACTCCTTAAACTTCGCATGCGTTCCGGAAAACTTTTCCGGGGCAAAAAAGATCACGTTTACGGAAAACTTGTCCCTCTTCTTTTTGGTAAGGCCGCTTTTGTCCGGAAGATCCGGAGCACTATCTTCGCGAACGATCGGAAACGCCTTCGCATAATCCTTTCCTGTATAATTGTAGTGTGGAGGGACGGGCGGGCGGTAGGCCGCAAACTTATCCGGGAAGTAGTGAATCATAAGCTGATGGTTGTCGCCAAATATCTGCTCCGGTTCCCCTTTGGCCGCCCGGCGTTTGTTTTCCTTCGCTTGTGCCTCCTTGGACTTTTTGAGATATTCATTATACCTATCGCGATATTTCCATTCTGCCGCTTCCCCTGTGACTTTGTATAGATATCCCCACCATCCCGTAAGAATAAAGACCGTATCCGCCTGCTCTACCATCGCCTCGGCAGCAGGTGTATACCACTGCCCTAGTCCGGACCCTTCGATCGTGTTCCTGGCCGTCATGACACCTGACCTCTTCAGCGTCACGCCGCCTTTCCCGAGCGTCTTGGTACCGTGCGTTCCGGTAGTGCCCACCTTGGGTGCGTTCAACGGCTCCAGCCACTTCCTCACCTTTTCCACGTTCCCGCGGGAGGCCGGAACCATTTTTGGGAAAAGGGCAACAGCCTTGCGGCGATCGAACACCGCCAGATTGAACAGCGTAGTCGGGCCAAGCCCCTCGATGATTTTCGTCAGCTCGTCCTTGATGACCTTGTAGGCACGCTTGCCCCCAACTTCGTCGCGCATGATTTGGGCATCCGTGTCGAGTGCAATGAACACCTTCTCGCCCTTGCTGCGAACGCCGAATATATTGATTTCGGGCATGGAAAACCCGATACTGTCGGCACTGCCCAGCCCCGCATCGCCAACCGCGCCCAGCCCGCTCTTTATTCCGCTGATTTCCGGCATCTTGATATCGGGCATGTTCCGAACCTTGGTCTTCACGACGATGCGCTGGCGCAATCTCGGCTTCCGCCTCTGCTTCTTGATCTTCACCGGAACCTGGAGCTTCTTCGGCGGCATCCGCGGACGGCTTACCTGCTTTGCCTCGAACTTTTTCTCGCTCTTCACGACCACCTGCACCGCCACGAACGTACCCGCGATCAAAAGCAGGATCAGGTGCAGGGCGATGCTCACAACCGCCGCACTCGATTTTGAATGGTTGGTGAAAAACTTTTTCTTCGGTTTTGTTTTCATTGCTATTTTTCCTCTGCTTCGAAATCGGTGTCGGGATCGAAGAACCTGCCGCTCAACTCGGGGCAGGCCAGTCCAATGAGCTTCACGGCCGTATGTGCGCAATCCTCCGGCGGGCGATCCTGGCCCTGGTCGATTGCATCCTGACTGAAAGGCATCCACTTCCGCCCTTCCCGCGTCTGAAGCTGGGCCTCGGTCATTTCGGTACGTACAAACCCCGGCCCCATAAGGAATGCCAGCACCGAGGACTTTTCATGCTTGAGTTCCTTGGCCAGCAACTCGGTAAAGCGGTTCACCCCGACTTTCGAGGCGCAGTAGCCGGTTCCGCCGGGCAGGTGGTCGCCACCGCTCATGTTCATGACGATCCCGCTGTCGCGTTCGATCATATGCGGCAAAACCGCGCGGCAGCACAGCATGGTGCCCCGCAGGTTCACGGTCACATCGTTCCACCACAACTCGGGATCAACCTCCCACACGGGGCCGATTGCGCGAAAGCTTCCCGCGCAATTGAAAAGCACGTCGATCTGTCCAAACGCATCCATGGAGCGCGAAACCATCTGGTCGACCTCCGCGACATCCGTTACGTCACACTCCAGGGCAAGAGCCGCCCCGCCAGCTGCTTCAATGGCCGCTGCTGCATCCTGAGCAGCCTTGAGTCGATAATCGACGCAGACCACGCGTGCGCCCGCGGCGCTGAAGCCCATTGCAAGTGCCCGGCCGATCCCGCCGCCTGCCCCCGTAACAATCGCAACCTTGTTTTTAAGATCCATTGATTATTCTGCCTTCTATTTTCACTCTACTTCGTTCATTTCAGACCACTCAACCGTCGCGCTGGAAATGCTATCGCACCTCGATGGTGTGGTCTCCGTTGTATTTCCCGTAGGCCACCACGTTTCCTTCCAGCTCCTCGCCGTCAACGAATATCCGGCAAGGACCGCCCGTGTTGGTGATGGTGATCCTATAGCACGCGTCGCGGAATTTTCTTTTCACCGTCGCTTCAGGCCATTCATCCGGCAGTTCCGGGGCAATCAGCAGGCCATCGTAGGTCGGTCGAATGCCCAGCATCCCCTGGGTGACGGCATGCAGCACCCAGGCAATGGTTCCGGTCCACCAACCCCGCAGCGACACTCCGGGGCGGGGATGCCCGAGGCCATTATACAGGTTTGTGAACCCATACGGCTCGCAACCCGAGTTATCAATTGGATTAAGAGGATTGATCGCTGATATCTTTTTAATAGAGCGCAAGGCATCATTGCTTCTCCCGATCATGCATTCCGCAACAGCCCTGAAGGCGGTGACGTGGCAATAGATACTGCAGTTTTCGCCCCATCCGGAAGGAATCGTACTTAGCCGTCCCATCGCATCATCGTACCGGGTGTAGGCTGGAGTGAGCGTTACGGTTCCGAAATCGCTATCAAGATGCTTGTCCACAACATCCATCAACTGGTCGTTTTTCGCCGGATCTATATTGGCCAGAATGGCCCAAATCTGAGGATTGGCAAAGATCTTTCCCTCT
>JBDLHZ010000142.1:0-6772 GCA_039715135.1 Verrucomicrobiota bacterium | reverse complement strand
CGGCATGACGCCCTTTTCCTTGTAGTCCTGCCGCAGGAAGTTGATCACCTTCCAATGGCCTTCGGTCAGTCCATCGATTTCTTCCTCCCGTGCCAGCACCCCGGCCATGGCCTCGGTCCACTGGTCGGGATTCGTGAAGTATCCCTCCTCGTTCACATCCACGGTTGTTCCGGCAATTTCCTTTGTGGGCATAGTTCCTTCTCCTTATTTAGGTAATCTTTTCCCAACGGTGGTCATTCGGGTGGTGATTCCCGGCATTGGGCGGGCTTTCAGCAGCAGGTTCCAATAGATCCACTTGAACGCCATCTTGCCCCAGTGGTTGATGCGCGTCTCCTTCAGCAGCGAAAAGGGTCCGATGCCAGGCAGCGGGAAGGTGCCCTGCACCGGTTCGAGGTCATAGTTGAAGTCGATCAGGAACGCCTTGCCGTTGCCGGATTCGATGAAGCAGTTGGCGTGGCCGTCGAAATCCTCCTTGAGCGGCTTGCCCTCGATATAAAGCTGGATGTTTTCCGTCAACACATCCGCCTGGAAGTGTGCAACGGATCCGGCCTTGGAGCTGGGCAGGTCGGTGGCATCGCCGATCACAAATACATTTTCATGCGCCTGCGACTGCAGCGTATGCTTGTGCGTCGGGATAAAGTTCAGGTCATCGCCCAACCCGGAACGCTCGATGGCCGCATCGCCCATGTTGGTCGGGATGCTCACGAGCAGGTCATAGTCGATTTCGCGCCCGTCAAAGGAAACGACCTTCTTTGCAGCACCGTCCACACGCTCCACGGCATAGTCGGAAACAAAGTGGATGTCCTTGCCGGTCAGCATGCCGCCAAGCACGACCGCGCAGTTGTGCTTGGTGAAGGCTTCCGAAAGCGGCGAAATATAGATCAGCTCGGTCTCGCCGCGAATACCGCGCTTGCGCAGATACGAATCGGCCAGCAGCGTGAACTCCAGCGGGGCGACCGGGCACTTGATCGGCATTTCGCACAGATGCACCACCAGTTTGCCGCCCTCGAAGGTTTTCAATCGCTCGGCCAGGGCGGTTGCGCCTTCGATGGTATAGAAGTCGAACGCGTCTGTCTTCCAGCCCTCGTCCGTCAGCCCCTCGATCTCTTCGGGAACAATCTTGGAACCCGTGGCAATGATCAGGATGTCGTAGTCCAGCCGCTGCCCGCCTTCGAGCAACACCGAGTTTTCTCCGGCCTTGATGACATCGATCCCCTGTTGGATATATTCGGCTTTCTTCGGTATGAAGCCGGCCTTGTCCTTGCAGACATCCTTCATGGAATAGGTACCGAACGGAATGAAAAGGAAACCCGGCTGGTAGTAGTGGGTCTTATGCTGATCCACCACCGTGATTTTCCACTGGCCAAGATCCAGCTTTTTCACCAAGTGGTTGGCCATCATCGTTCCTGCCGACCCTGCTCCAAGTATCAATAACCGCTTCATATTACCCTCATTTTCCCCGACACATTGCGTTTTTGGAATGTCCAGATGCTTAGCAAGCCCCTCCTTCTGCGTCAAGTTAATGATGACTAAAATGCTCGTGTATATCGGTTTCAGGATGAATCAAACCCATTGGATAGACAGGGTCTGACAATATGTTTTTGAAATTCAACGGATCGTTTTTTGGATAAAAAACCCCATTTTTTATCCGTATCGCATTGAATAAACAGAACTTACAACGTTCGGCAGATAAGCCCCGACGCCGGCCTTGCTCCTGAATTCCAACCCCCGTCCTCCCCCCTTTGCTTTAGAAGTAGAAAATGGTGATCATTTTGGTTATATATATTACTACATTATTATATTCTGGTTTTTTTCTTTACCGCCTTGTAGATGCTCGTATTTTAGCAACCATGAAACCATGCAACTTAGAGCTTTTTGAACTACAGGCGGAACTTTGCCAAATGATGGCTCATCCCAAGCGGATTGCCATTGTCGAGATTCTTGGGCAGGGCGAATGTAGCGTCGGCGAACTGGCCGAAGCCCTCTCCGCCTCCATCAGCACCGTGAGCCAGCACCTGCGCGCCATGAAGGACAAAGGCATGGTGATAAACCGCAAGGAAGGCCAGACCGTCTACTACCACCTTAAAAACCCAAAACTCATTGAGGGTTGCCATATCATGCGCGAAGTCCTGCTCGAAGAGATGGAATCGCAGGGGCGCATGGCCCGCGACTACGATGAAGAATCCATTATTCCCTAACAACCTCGATCCAACTGGAGAAAATAGATGAGTGATAAAAACCTAAACATGGAAGAACAGATCCAGAAACTGCAGGAACGCGTTGAAGAGCTGGAGGAAAATGCGCCGAACGACAACCTGTGCCTTGGCGTCATGGATGGAGACTATGACAAAACCATGGCCGCATTCATTATTGCCCTGGGTGCCGTCGCCTACGACATGGAAGTGGATATGTTCTTCACCTTCTGGGGTCTTTCCGCCCTGCGCGATCCCAAGAAGAAGGCGAAGAAGGATTTTCTGGGCAAAATGTTCGGCGCAATGCTACCAAAGAAAGCGAGCAAACTGCCCCTTTCCAAGATGCAGATGCTGGGCATGGGTCCGCCGATGATCCAGGCCGTCATGAAGATGCACAATGCAAAATCACTCGACGAACTGATAAAAGAGGCGGGCGAGTTCGGAGTCCGCATCCACGTCTGCACCATGGCGATGGATGTGATGGGCATGAAGAAAGAGGAAATGATCGACTATCCGCATATCGACTATGTCGGCGTCGGCGCCTTTGTCGGCATGTTCCAGGAAGCCAAGCAGTGCTGGTTTATGTAGGAACGTAACGAGTAATTCGTAATGCGTAATCTTTGCGTATTACGGGTTATGGATTACGAATTACGAATTAATCGTTAACCAAAAGGAGAAATAAAATGACAGCAGACGAACTCAAAGGACTCGAAGTTGCAACAGAAGTAGACGCACGCGGAACGGCTTGCCCGGGCCCGTTGCTGGACGCCAAGCGCGCCATCGCCGACTGCCCCGCTGGCGGCGTTATGTCGGTACTCTCGTCCGACGAAGGCACAATCATCGACATCACCCGCTGGTGCAAGAAGATGAAGCACGAATATCTCGGCGACTTCGAAGACGACGGCTTCTGGCGCATATTCCTGCGGAAAACGGCGTAGCCGCACCAACCAATAACTGAATCCACAGATTTCTCAGATTCCGCAGATTTTTTAAATCCCACTAATCTGTGAAATCTGTGGACAAAAAAACAAACCGGGGCGAAGCGATGAAGAGCAAAGAACCTGAACCAAGAATCCTGGTCTTTTCGACCAACAGCATTTCGGATCCGGGCATCGATCTGGCCGGCGCGGCACACATGCACTATTCCACCGCGGTCCAGGTGATTCCCGTCCCCTGCTCCAGTGGCGTAAAGCCCTCGTGGATCGTCCACGCTCTCAAACAGGGCTTCGACGGCGTCTTCGTGGCGGGTTGCGGCGGCGACTGCCCCTTCCTGCCCGACTGCACCGAGCGCACGAGCGCACTTATCAAGCAGTCGCAGGATCTCCTGAAAGAAAACGATCTTAGCCCGAAACGGCTGAAGATGTCCGGCCTCTGCTCCGTCTGCGCCGACAATTTCGTGGCCCACATGGCCGCATTCCAAAAGGACCTTAAAAAGTTGGAAGAACAATGAGCGATAAAAACAACATGGACTACGATGTAATGGTGGTCGGTGCCGGCACGGCCGGCATGGAGGCCTCCCTCTCCCTCGGCGACATGGGCTACAAGGTGCTGCTCGTCGAAAAGGATCCCAGCATTGGAGGGCGCACCATCCTGCTCTCCAAGGTGTTCCCGACCCTCGACTGCGCCAGCTGCATCTCCACGCCGAAGATGGCGTCGAGCGCGCACCACCCGAACATTTCCCTGATGAACTACAGCGAGGTCGATGGCGTCACCAAGAACGCCGACGGCTCGTTCCACGTCGACCTGCACCGCAAGCCGACCTATGTGGACCAGGTCACCTGCACCGGCTGTGGCCAGTGCGAAAGCGCCTGCACCGTGCCGATCCCGGACGAATACAACTACGACATGATCGCGCGCCGCGCCGCGCATATCCCCTTTCCGCAGGCCGTTCCGAAAAAGGCGGTCATCAGCCGCGACGGACAGGCGCCGTGCATGCACACCTGCCCCGCCGGCGTGAAGCCCAGCGGATACATCTCGCTCGTGCGCGCCGGGAAATACGAGGAGGCCTTCAATCTCCATTTGGCTTCCGCCCCGCTCGTCGGCAGCCTCAGCCGCGCCTGCTACGCCCCCTGCGAGGGCGAATGCACCCGCGACGATATGGAAGGTTCCGTAAACATCCGCGCCATCAAGCGCTTCATGGTCGACTGGTACTACGACCGCCACCCGGAGCCGGACTATGGTCCCGTCGAGGAGCAGCTCGACACCAAGGTCGCCATCGTTGGCGGCGGACCGGGCGGCCTGACCGCCGCGTTCAAGCTCGCGAAGCAGGGGCACCAGGTCACCGTCTTCGAAGCCGAGGCCCATGCCGGCGGCATGTTGCGCAACGGCATGCCGGCCTACCGCCTGCCGAACGAACTGATCGACCGCGACATCAAGAACGTCACCGCCCTTGGCGTGGAGATCAAGACCAGCACCCCGGTTGAAAGCATCGCCTCGCTCAAGGAGCAGGGCTTCGATGCCGTATTCGTCGGTGTCGGCAACCAGCACCCGCGCATCATCCCCATCGAAGGCAAGGATCTCGCCGATGTTACCGACTGCATGACATTCCTGAAGGAAACCAACGTCGGCGACGAACTGCCGGACATCGAAGGCAAGGATCTCGTCGTCCTCGGCGGCGGCAACGTCGCGCTCGACGTCGCCCGCGCCGCGGTCCGCATGGGAACCAAGAGCGTCTCGATCGTCTGCCTTGAAGAGCGCGATAAAATGCCCGCGCACGAATTCGAGGTCCGCGAGGCGGAAGAAGAAAACGTCAATCTCTACACCGGTGTCTCCACCAAGCACATCTTCCAGAACGAGGCCGGCGAGAGCATGCTCGAAGTCCTCAAGGTCGACACCATCGACTTTGATGAAAAGGGGCGCATGACCGGCTTTACCACCGCCGAGGGGACCGAGCAGCAGATCAAGGCCGATGTGGTCGTGATGGCGATCGGCCTTGCGCCCAGCACCGCAATCTTTGAAGGCGAGCTGGAGCTCAACCCGAACAAAACCATCCAAGCCAGCGAGCAGACGCTCCAGACCTCGGATCCAATGGTCTTTGCCGGCGGCGACGCCGTGCTCGGCCCGTCGATCATTACCGAAGCCATGGGGCAAGGTAGCCAGGCAGCATTCTACATCGACCGCATGCTCAAGGGCGAATCCCTCGACGTGCAATACCGCTCGGATCTGGAAATGGCCAACAAGGATCGTATTATGGAGTATGCGGAATCCTACTCCTGCCTTATGCCGACGGCCCTGCGCGAACTGGAGCCGCACGAACGCATCCAGAGCTTCGAGCAGTACGAAGAGACCATGACCGAAAGCGAAGCGCGCGACTCCGCCAACCGGTGTTTAGGTTGCGGCGACTGCTCGCAGTGCCAGGAATGCGTGAACGTCTGCCCCGGCGACTGCATCAACTTCGATATGAAGCCCGAGCAGCTGGAACTGACCGTGGGTTCGGTGATTATTTCGACCGGATATGAAATCCTCGACCCCGCCGGCAAGGAACTGATGGGCTACGGGCAATATCCGAACGTCATCAGCGGCCCGCAGATGGACCGCCTGCTGGCACCGACCCGACCGTACAACAGCGTGCTGCGCCCATCGGACGGCGCGGAGCCGGAAAACATTGCCATCGTGCTCTGCAACGGCTCGCGCGACCATACAGTCTGCAACCCGCTCTGCTGCCGCATCGGCTGCATGTATTCGGCCAAGCACGCGCAGCTCGTAATGGGTGCGCTGCCGCTCGCCGACGTGACGATCTACTACATCGACATCCGCGCCTTCGGCAAGGGCTACGACGAGTTCTTCGAGCAGTCGAAGGGCATGGGTGTGCAATACACCAAAGGCAAGGTGGCCCGCGTCGAAGAGATCGAAGGCGGCAACATGAAGGTGCACTACGAGGATATCGAAGGCGAAGGCGGCATGCAGACCGCCGAGCACGACCTCGTTGTGCTGACCGTCGGGTTTGTCCCCAATCTTGAGTCGCTCAAGCTCTACAAGGGCGGCGAGGTCGAGGCGGATGAGTTCGCCTACATCAAGGAGCCGGACGCAATCGCCCAGCCGGGCCGCACCAACATTGAAGGACTGTTTGCTGCGGGCACCGTCATCGGCGCGCGCGATATTCCGGACACCGTGCTCCACGCCTGCTCCTCTTCGGCCCAGGCGGCGGGATACATCGAACAATTGAGGAACGGGGGATGAATTTTAGATTGCCGATTTTAGATTGCCGATTTGTGGAACTCAGGCGGCGTTGGCCTTCTCTCTTGGAAGCGTCGCAGACCCAAAAATCGGCAATCAGCAATCTAAAATCAAAAATTTTCAGGGTTGCATGATTATGGAACGTAAAATGAACCAAACTGTTTAAAGGGAAGAAACCCATGGATATTAGTAAAAGAAAAATTGGTGTTTTCATCTGCCACTGCGGCGGAAACATTTCGGACTATGTCGATGTAAAGGCGGTCGCTGAAGCAGTCGAGAACGAGCCGGGCGTGGTGGTTTCGAAGAACCACATGTTCACCTGCTCCGACTCCGCCCAGCAGGAGATCATCGACGATGTCGAGGAGCTGAAGCTCGACGGGCTGGTGATTGCCTCCTGCTCGCCG
>JBDLHZ010000141.1:0-6810 GCA_039715135.1 Verrucomicrobiota bacterium | reverse complement strand
CGTTTATTTAGAATTAATCTCAACAGGCACACAAGGTTTTTGAGTTGGATTTCCATCAAAGTCCCAATTTTGAAACAAAAGGCAAAAGGCTCTATAAACTCGCAACTGCAGGTCTTCTCGTCTTAGATCCCTTTTGTTTCAATTTGCGCAAACTTGATTTTTCCGTGGCAGGACAGCTCATTGACCCTCCATGGCGCTTTCGGCAGAGAGGCGCCCTACCACCTTATGCGTCATTCCAAGGCGAATCTGTTCCAGCAATCCGGAAATGACTTGATGAAAACAAGCCTTTCCGCGATATTCCGGTTCCATGGAACATAATGGGATCATTCGCAACAGGGCTTATTCCAGGGTCGGCTTTATCGGCAACCCGTCGGATGGCTATTTTGGGAAGACCCTTTCGTTCACGTTCGAAAACTTCTACGCCGAGACCGTGATGTATGAGGCACCCCGTCTGGAGTTGCTGCCCACCCGGCGCGACCGTGCCATCTACCGGAATCTCGATGAACTGGAACGGCATATTCGCGAGTGCGGCTACTATGGCGGCATCCGCCTGTTGCAGGCTTCGCTCAAGCGCTTTCATGAATATTGCAGAAAAGGCGGCATCGACATCGGCAACAAGGTGTTTGCCATGCGCTATTTTTCCAACATTCCGCACCACGTCGGCATGGCGGGCTCCAGCGCGATCATTACCGCCTGTTTCCGGGGATTGATGCAGTTCTACGACGTGGAAATCCCGAAACCCGAGCTGGCCAACATTATTCTTTCGGTCGAAACCGAGGAACTTGGAATCGGAGCCGGCCTGCAGGACCGGGTGGCGCAGGTCCACCAAGGCCTGACCTTCATGGATTTCGACAAGGAGACCATGGAACGGCAAGGATACGGAGACTATGAGCCGCTCGACCCCGCCTTGCTTCCGAATATCTATGTTGCGTACAAGCGCGAACTGTCCGAAGGCTCGGAAGTGTTTCACAACGATATCCGCACGCGCTACGAGATGGGTGAAAGCAAAGTGGTTCAAGCGATGGAAACGTGGGCGGATCTGGCCGTGCAGGTGCGCGACGCGCTACTGGCCGGACGCCCGGATGAAATCGGCCCATTGCTCGATGCCAACTTTGACCTGCGGCGCAGCATCTACTCGATCCATCCCGACAACATTGCGATGGTCGAGGCCGCCCGCTCGGTTGGCGCCAGCGCAAAGTTCACCGGCTCCGGTGGAGCCATTGTTGGAACGTACGCCGATGAAGCGATCTTTACGAAGCTGAAACATAAACTGGAACCGCTGGGCATCGTTGTGCTGAAGCCCAATATTATTTAGGACGAGGAAAGAGATGATACGCAAAGCCGTCATACCCGCCGCCGGATTTGGAACCCGCTTCCTGCCGCTCACCAAGGCACAACCAAAGGAAATGCTGCCCATTGTCGATACGCCCACCATCCAGCTGGTGGTCGAAGAGGCGGTTGAATCGGGCATCACCGACATTTTAATGGTCATTGGAAAATCCAAGCGGGCGATCGAAGAGCATTTCGACCGCAATTTCGAGCTGGAGCAGGAACTGGCCGAAAAGGGGAAAACCGAACTGCTCAAGCAAATCCAGCACGTATCGAACATGGCCGACATCCACTTCATCTGGCAGAAGGAGCTCAACGGCCTTGGCGACGCGGTCTCCTATGCCCGCAGCCATATCGGCAACGAACCTTTTGCCTTGCTTCTGGGCGACACCATTCTCGAGTCAACCTCCGGCACCCCCGTAACAAAGCAGTTGATGGATGTTTCCGAAAAGCATCAGGGTTCCGTGGTGGCGCTGGAAGAAGTGCCTAGCGAAAAGGTGGATCGCTACGGCATCATGGACGGCATCGACCAAGGCGATGGGGTGTTCCGGGTGCGTGACTTTGTCGAGAAACCGACCCCGGCCGAGGCGCCTTCCAATCTTGCGTTTGCAGGCCGCTATGTCTTTATGCCCGATATTTTTGATTTTCTTGTCCAAACAGGCCGCGGCAAGAACAACGAGATCCAGTTGACCGATGCGATGCGCCAGATGGTGCAAAGCCGACCCATGTTCGGAACACGCATTGAAGGAAGGCGGCACGATGTCGGCAACAAGCTCGATTTTATCAAGACGAACATCCACTACGCGCTCAAACACCCGGAACTCAAGGAGCCGTTGGGCGACTATATCAAGGAACTGGTTGAAAAGAATCTTTAGTGCCCGCAAATACTAAAACACACGGCCTTCCCGGCAGGAAGAACCGTGTCCTACACGCACAGGATGGCAATGCCATGGGATTGTTGTGGGACGCGCCTCTTTTGCGAATGCGAAAAGGCGTGTTTTGAAACCAGGAATACACTTATTCCAAGCGAACATCGACCTTGTAGAACCCTTGGGCTTCAGCGCCGTGGACGGTGTCGGTATGGTTGTTTTGCGGAAATTCGATATCGCCTTCGAGCAACCCAAATCCGTTCGTCAGGTTGTCCGTCCAATGCACGTTGTAGAGTCGATCGGCAATCACAGGCTCCCATTCCACAATGACAACACCGGCTTCCCCCACCCCGGCAACAATGTTCGAGACCACAAAGTATGACAGGGAATTGGTTGGGTCGCTTCCGGCAATATATTCCTCCATATTGGTGAAACCATCCGCATCGCCGTGTGCGTCCGGCAACATACCGATGCCGCCAAAATAGTCGAGCTCCCACCAGTCGGGAACGCCGTCGGCATCCGAATCCAGCCTGCGCGTCTCGTCCCAGAAGTGGATGTATAGCCCCGCAACGTATTGCATCGCCAGCGGCATTAGGACATTCCCGTGGTTCCTGGCCTCGGCATACGAGACATCCCACGACCCCCACCATCCAGCCTGCGTTTCCCACTTGTCGTTATGCCCTTCCGAATGGCCGGGTAGTTCGCCGTCGGCATCGTTGCTGTCATAATCGTCGGCGCTGTCGGCCATGTCGTTGAAAAAATGGAAAAGATTGGTTTTGGACATGGCGGTTCCGGAGGCGGCCCATTGATGGTAGTTGTAGGCGTTGTTCACGTCGTCGTCCCATTCGGCCATGTATTTTTCATAGCTGTCGTGCAGCCAGCCCGGCGGATGGTCATCGTTGTGAACGTGGGCGGGCACGCTCATATCGGTCAGCAAGTGCGTGATCCTTCCCAAGGTGTGGTAGGCGGACGCCTTGTTCCCGTCGGCATAGTATGCCATGGCATCGTCCCAGAAGCGTGACGCCCGCTGATAGGCGTTTTCACTTCCAAAGCTCGGTATTCCCCCGTCCGGCCCGCCATCCTGATCCCAAAAATGGTTGAAATAGGGCAACGTTCCGATCTCGTCCTCCTCCTTGGAGCCCTTGATGACCTGATAGGTTGCATCGTATCCCGGCACCGAATGGCCATCGACGGAGATCTGGGTTTTGCCGGGAATAAATAAATCCATTTCCGCCTGGGCTTCGGCAGGAAGCGCTGTCTTGGCAATCTGGTATGCCTCGCCCGCAACCCACTGGTGAACGGGCGGTGCGATCTCGTGCATCAAATCCATTTTGTGGCGTTCCGCAACAGGATTTCCATGCCCAAAGCCATTCCGCACATCACCATTGCCAACAACGGCATTGCGCACAGCAAGGCTTTTCCCTGCCGGGTCGGAGATGGAAGTCCCTGCATGTCCCTTGGCGGAAGGCAGGGGTGCAGCGGACGCAACATCAAAAACGAAGCCAGGCATGGTCGGCGCGATAAAGCCATATCTTTTCTTGTGCAGGGTTCTCAATTCCTCTTTTGCAGCGGGGTTGTCCTGCACGCAAACCGCCGAAGAGCCGCTATTCGCCTGGTTGCCGACATCTGAATGGGTGGATTCCGTTGCGGAAGCACAAAGGAAACCCGAGGGGAAATGGAGGTGGAAAAGTGCAAGCAAAAGCCCCCCGCAAGCGATTAGAAGGTAACACACTGTTGTTTTCCGGCTCATCCGCATAGTACTTCCGCTCCTAAAATCCGACTGTCGTTTTAGCACCGTGCACAGGATCAGACAACGCATTTACCGCGAAACGGAAGGATCAAAAAAACGCCCTCCCCGATTGAGCAGGGAGAGCGTTTTCTTCTGTCCGGTTAACCGGGTGTTTAGCCGAGGCGTTCTTCGAGTGCCTTGAGCTGTTCGGTCATTTTGGCTGGCAGCTTGTCGCCGAATTTCGCCAGGTATTCCTTGGCGTCGGCCAGGGTTCCCTTGAAGAGTTCGGTGTCTACCTTCATCAGTTCCGCCCAGTCTTCGGCCGGGATATCCAGGCCGTCGAGGGTCAGCTCGCCGTCGAGCGGCATGAGGCCGATCGGGGTTTCGCGGGAACCGACCTTGCCTTCGACGCGGTCGCACATCCATTTGAGGACGCGGGAGTTTTCGCCGAATCCGGGCCAGAGCCACTTGCCGTCGTCGGTCTTGCGGAACCAGTTGACGTAGAAGCAGCGCGGAGCGTTGTCACCGAGCTTTTCACCCATGTTGAACCAATTCTGCATGTAGTCGCCGGCATGGTAGCCGATGAACGGAGTCATGGCGAACGGGTCGAAGCGCAGGCTGACGTTGCCCAGGTCGAGGGCGGCGGCGGTCGGCTCGGAAGAAGCGGTTGCCCCCATGTACACGCCCTGCTCGAAGTCATAGGCTTCGTGCACGAGCGGCATGGTGGTGGAACGCTTTCCGCCGAATACGAAGATATCGATCGGAACGCCGGCCGGATCTTCCCATGCATCGCAGATGACCGGGCATTGCGCGGCCGGAGCAGTGAAGCGACTGTTCGGGTGGGCACCCTTGATTTCGTTTCCGTCGGCATCCTTCATGCCCGGCTTCCAAGGCTGGTTCTTCCAGTCGGTTCCGCCTTCGCATTCAACGCCCATGTCTTCCCACCAGATGTCGCCGTCGTTGGTGACGACCACGTTGGTGAAGATTGCGTTTTCCTTGATGGATGCGAGAGCCATCGGGTTGGAGTATTCCGCGGTACCCGGGGCAACACCGAAGAATCCGGCTTCCGGGTTGATCGCGTAGAGGCGTCCGTCGTCGCCGGGTTTCATCCAGGCAATGTCGTCACCGATGGTTTCAACCTTCCAGCCGGGAACGGTTGACTGGAGCATGGCGAGGTTGGTCTTGCCGCAAGCGGACGGGAATGCCGCCGCGATGTGGTATTGCTTGCCTTCCGGGCTGGTGAAGCGCAGGATGAGCATGTGCTCGGCCATCCAGCCTTCGTCCTTGGCCTGGGCGGAGGCAATGCGCAGCGCCAGGCACTTCTTGCCGAGCAGGGCGTTTCCGCCGTAGCCGGAACCGAAGGACCAAATCAGGCGCTCTTCAGGGAAGTGGGCAATGTATTTCTTTTCGATCGGGGCGCAGGGCCAGCGGCTGTCTGCCTGGCCTTCTTCAAGCGGTGCGCCAACGGAATGCAGGCAGGGAATGAATTCGTCGGTCTGGTCGATCAATTCAAGAACCTTCGTAGAGACGCGGGTCATGATGTGCATGTTGACCACCACGTACGGAGAGTCCGTGATTTCGATGGCGTTCTTGGCGATCGGGGAACCGATCGGACCCATGGAGAACGGGATGACGTACATTGGGCGGCCCTTCATGCAGCCGGCGTACAGACCCTTCATGGTTTCCTTCAACTCGACCGGGTCGATCCAGTTATTGGTCGGGCCGGCATCCTCTTCCTTGCGGGAAGCGATGTAGGTGCGGCCTTCGACGCGAGCCACGTCGGACGGGTCGGAATTGAAGGCAAAGCTGTTCGGACGCTTTTCCTCATTCAGCTTGACGGCCATTCCGCTTTCGACCATTTCGACCATCAGGCGGTCGTATTCCTCTTTGGAACCATCACACCAAACCACCTGGTCCGGAGTACACATTGCTTCGATTTCAGCTACCCAATCCAGCAGCTTCTTATTGTTCGTGGGAGCACTCATTGTTGTAAACCTCCATTTAGTTTTGAGACGCTATTATTCAAAAATTTCGCGAAAGGATAGGGAAACGCGGGCGCATGTCAAACCTTGGCCGCAAAAAATATATTAGATATTTGATCATGTTAATATTCTAAATTTCTAAACTCCGCCCCGCTGCCGCAGGATCTTCGACATTGCGATTCTACAATATGCGGCTTGCCATCCGTCCATGGAACGGTTTTGTTTCCACCTATTATGCGTCACAGAAAAGCCAGAGAATGGGAAAAGCGACTGAAGGCCGTATTCGATGAAATCGACGTCGAGCTTGAGGCCGTCCATGGCGACCGCTTCGATCTGCACCCCGCCCGCCCGGAGCACGGCGACACCTCCAGCCGGGAAATGGACGGCCTTTTCAACGTTGGCGCCTCCTACTCCGCCGGCTTTGGCTCCCGGCTTGGCCCCGGCTACGTGGTCGACATCCGCCTCTCCACCCTCCAGCGCATTCCGGACGAACTGGAGCTGGAGTTGCGCGACAAGGTTCAGGCCATGCTGATTGAAAAACTCCCCGCCGCTTTCCCGGGAAAGAAACTGCATGTGGACAAGGAACGCAACCACCTGCGCATCCACGGAGATCTGGGTTTGGACTAACGCGGCTTCACCGTCGGGAAATTTACAAAATAATTGACAACAAAATAATTCCGGAGCAATCGCTCTGAAAAATCATTTTGTTGTCAATCGTCTTGTTAAACACTCCGTTGGCCAGGGCGTAAAGGATGGTTCGCCAAGGAACGCATCTTGGCAGGACGTTGGAACGGAAGGAACTAACATGAATCCGTGGGTATTGCTCGATCAAGTGGAAGTGCCGGGCGATGGCGGCGCAATGAAGCTGTACCAACGCGCGTTCGAGTTTTCGATCTCGGTC
>JBDLHZ010000140.1:0-6812 GCA_039715135.1 Verrucomicrobiota bacterium | reverse complement strand
TCCCACATCCCACATCCCACATCCCACATCCCACATCCCACATCCCACATCCCGCACGTGTCGCGGCGTAGCATGGCGGAGCCGGATCCCGGACTTCAACAAACCGATAATTTGGCATTGAAATACCTGTTTGTCCGCTGTATCCATAACGAAGTAATTCACCCATGAATATACGGGTTTAAAAAGTTCACCTAAATGGAGAAGCAACATGGATGCGGTCTTGCTCGCACGGATACAATTCGCCCTCACGATCGGGTTCCACTATATCTTTCCGCCACTCACGATCGGTCTCGGCTGGATGATCTTCATGTACAACACCCGCGCCCGGAAAGGCGGGGATCCCGTATTCCGGCAACTGGCGGAGTTCTGGACCAAGGTGTTTGCCATCACCTTTGCCATCGGTGTGGCGACGGGTATCACGATGGAGTTCCAGTTCGGGACGAACTGGGCGGCCTATTCGCGCTTTGTGGGCGATATTTTCGGAGCGCCGTTGGCCGCCGAAGGGGTCTTTGCCTTCTTCCTTGAATCGAGCTTCCTCGGCATACTCCTTTATGGAAAGAAACGGGTTTCCCAAACGGTCTACTGGATTTCGAGCCTGCTGGTCGCGCTGGGTGCGACGCTTTCCGCCTTCTGGATCGTGGTGGCCAACTCCTGGCAGCAGACCCCGGCTGGCTACCAGGTCGTGGTCGAAGTGGTCAACGGAGTTGAGGTTTTGCGCGCGGAGCTTGTAGACTTTTGGGCGGCCGTATTCAACCCCTCCACCCTGCCGCGCTACACCCACGTCATTGGCGGCGCGCTCGTGGTTGGAACCTTCTTTGTTCTTGGAACCTCCGCATGGATGCTGCTGAAAAAGCGGCACGTGGATTTTGCCAAGGCCTCGTTGAAATCCGCCGTGCTTCCGGCCTTTCTTTCGGTGGTGCTCGTTGTCGTGATCGGCCACTCCCATGCAGTACAGGTGGCGGAAACCCAGCCCGCCAAGCTGGCCGCCTTCGAAGGGCTATGGGAAACCCAGGCCAATGCGCCGCTACTGCTCTTCGGCGTTCCGAATGCGGAACAGGAGCAGACCGATCTGGCCATTGCTGTGCCCGGGTTGCTTAGTACCCTGGTCGGTGGCTCCACCGACACAGAAGTCCAGGGACTAAAGGATTTCGCACCGGAAGACCGCCCGCCCCTGCTCATGACGTTCTTCAGCTTCCACTTCATGCTCTATCTAGGCGGCTGGTTTGCGCTCGTTTCATTGATCGGCCTGCTGTTGTGGAAACTTGGAAAGCTCCACGAAGCCAAACTGTTCCTTTGGATGGCGGCGCTCACCGTACCGTTGCCGTTCATTGCCAACGAACTCGGCTGGATCGCCGCCGAAGTCGGGCGCCAGCCGTGGGTGGTTCAGGATTTGCTGCGCACCTCGCACGCGGTTTCCGCCAGCGTTCCCGCCGGGCAGATCCTCGCCTCGATCATCATGTTTTCGCTCATCTACTCGCTGCTGTTCGGTCTCTGGATCTACCTGTTGAGACGGCAATTCGACAAAGGCCCTGAAACCATCGAGGAGGTGGCATAATGCAAGCGCTTCAAATTACCTGGTTCCTGCTCGTCGGTATTCTCATCATCGGCTACGCCATCCTTGATGGCTTTGATCTCGGCGTTGGCTTCTGGCACCTTTTTGCCAAGAAGAAGGGCGAACGCTCGGCCTTCATCCGTTCCATCGAACCGTTCTGGGACGGCAACGAGGTGTGGCTTCTCACCGGTGGCGGCGCGCTTTTCGCCGCCTTTCCGCCGGTCTATGCCACCGCCTTCAGCGGATTCTACCTCGCCATGATGCTGGTGCTGCTCGGACTCATCTTCCGCGCCGTCGCCATCGAGTTCCGCAACAAAGTCGACAGCCCCGGCTGGACCAAGGCATGGGACATCGCCTTTGCGCTCGGCAGCGTTTTGCCCTCCATCCTCTATGGCGTGGCCATCGGCAACATTCTCCGCGGATTGGAGCTCAACGAAATCGGTGACTATACCGGCGGCTTTTTTGCGCTGCTCAATCCGTTTGCGCTGCTTTGCGGGGTGGTCGGTCTTTTAATGTTTGCCCTGCACGGCGCGCTCTACCTTTCCATGAAGCTCGAAGGTGAAATTGCCGACACCGCGCGCAAGTGGGCTTTCAGGGTTTGGCCTGTCTTCCTTGTGTCGTTTTTGGTGGCCGTCGTTTCCGGAGCCCGTGGATTCTTCTACGACATCGGGGTTGTTCCGCTGCTGTTTGTGCTGCTTGTGCTGCTCGCCAGTTTCACCGGCTACATGTCCCATGGGAAGGGGCGGCCCGTGGCGGCGTTCATTGCATCGAGCCTTATGATTGCCTTTGTCATGCTCGCCGTGGCCTTTGCCCTGTTCCCCTACATGGTGCCGTGCACGAACAATTCGGAATGGAGCCTGACGCTGTGCAATTCATCGTCGTCGCAGTTGACGCTGACAACCATGCTGGTGATTGCCTTGATCGGCATGCCGATCGTGCTGGCCTACACGGTGTTCATCCACCGCGTCTTCAAAGGCAAAATCAAAGTCCGGCAGGAATAGCAAAAGGGGATTGTTTCAAAAAACTGAAGGCGAAGCCTTTTGATTGCTCCATCACTCAACGCTTTCCCCTTCGGGGTGAAGCGTTCCTACACCCGGACTTCTCCGGAAATGGTGTAGCAACGCTTCCCCTGCCTGTCCGCCGTAGCCTCTTGACCTGCGAAGCCTTGGCGAAGCGGGTTGGCGAAGGAGGGTTCAACGGGAGGAAAGCGTTCTTTGCGGCAATTAAAAGGTTCGGCATTTGTGCGGCAGATGATAGTTTTCGTCCCGCATGAACCACTGGAAGCAGAAACTAAAGTTGCGCCTGCCCGCATTGATCCTGCTGGCGGCAACCATCCTTTTCTGGTCGCTCTACGACCGCTACGAACCCGACGGCCCTGTTTTGCTGGAATCGCCGGAACTGGCCGGCGGAACAAATCTTCGGGGCGATGTCTCCGGATCCAATGGCCGTTTCATATTGCTGGTTCCGCCGGGGGGAAAACAGGCGCGCATCGATTTTCCGGTGCCCGCCGCCATGGATTATGAATCCATCCGCGTGCGTGCGCGCATCAAGGTGGATGGCGTGGTCGTCGGCAAATATTCGTGGAGCTGCGCGCGCCTGCTTGTGGCGCAGTACGACGTGAACAACAAGTGGATTCCAGGGCACCATGGCCTGGTGTCGGAGAAGGGCTCCAAGGATTGGGCAGGGCACGAAGATGTATTCGAGATATCCCCCAAGGCTGCCCGTGCGGTCGTGGTGCTGCAGCAGTCCGGCACCGAAGGAACGGCGGAATACGAACACATTGAGGCCCAACCGGTGCGGATCCGTGCATCGTTCATTTGGTGGCGGATCGTTTTTTCCGGTTCTTGGACATTCATGGCCCTGCTTTATATCCGCCGTTGCCGCCTGCACCGGCGGAAGCTGAAAACGCTTATTGTGCTGAACGCGATAGCGATTCTTGCGGGAACGCTGATGCCGGGCGAATGGATCCAAGACTCTGCAGAGCGGTTCAAGGCGACCATCCGGGAACTTCGCGCGCCCGAACCGGTGCCGGAACAGACACAGTCTCCGAAGAAAAAACCGGCGCAACCCCAAGAGCAAATGGATTGGTTCATGGAGATGGAGGTCGAGGCGCATCAGGCGGGGCATTTCATCCTGTTTGCCACGCTCTGCTTCCTGGTCTATCTCTCCGCCGCGCTGGAACGGCAGCACCCGGCCTATTTTTTCAAGGTCGGCGCCGATGTGCTGTTGTTCGCCGCCATTACCGAATCGCTCCAGTTCCTGACGCTCGACCGCACGGCAGGCATCGCCGACCTGCGGATCGACCTCTACGGCATGGCGACGGCCTTGCTTCTGTTTCTCATGGTTCTGCCGTTCGTCCGCCGTTTTTGTGCAAAGCCAAGTTAGAGGATCTTCTTGCAAAACCCCGGGCTAAAACCGCAACGGTGTAGCGCGCGCTTCCATTCTGATGGAGTGCGCATCGTTCAACCGGAACACATTGCGCAGAAAGCGCGCTCCCGGAGACGGGAAGCCCGCACCACACCATGGAAGAGTTTTGCAAGAGATTCAGAGGCATTTGCATCACTTCGGCGCAACCTCCGGCAGCGCATCCACATCGACGGTTTCCATCCAGCGCTTGAGTGCGCGCCAGCCTTCAAAGCCCATCAGGCCGTTGATATAGCGGTAGCCGTCGCCATAGTCCGGATCCGGGCATTCCGTTATGCCGTGGAGCGTATCCGCATAGTTCCTCCGGCGGCAAAGCTCGGCGGCGGCTTGCTGGCAGATCCCTTCGTGTACCCATAGCGGCGCCTCTTTCAGCCGCGGAAAATATTCGTGGACCAGGTCGTGCATCAGTTCGTGGGTGGCGGCCACGCGGAAGACCTCGTCGGTGAGGTGGTCGACGATGTAGATCTTTTCCTGATCCAGCTCCGGGGCTTCCTTCCATTCCCCGAGAAGGCCGTTTTTGGTCATCATCGTCTGGCGGCTGTAGAGTCCGCGAACCGAGACCGGCGAGTCGCTTTTCCGGAGCTTGTTTGATCGCTGTTGCATTTCGGTTTTATCGATCAGCACCAGTTCCGGCACGGTTTTAAGCTTGAGCGCGGTCCACGCTTCAAGTTGCCGCCGGGCGCGGTCGTAGTGCTTTTGCGCCATGCCCTGATCCTTCACCGCCCAGCGCATGCAGGAGTTGCAGATGTCGCGTCCATCCTTCAGGTGGGTCGGATACTTCGCCGGGAGGCCGCACGAAAAGCAGGTCGGCAGCTTTTCCATGCAGCGTTCGCAATAATGGTGTTGCGTGACCGTGAACCCCTTTTCGATCGGGCTTTTGCAGATTTCGCACTTGGGCAGCGTGGTCAAAAAGCAGACCTTGCCGCAGTAGATCTTGTCGTCCGCCTTGTGGTAGTTGTCCCGGATGGCATTGCCGCAAACAGAGCATCGCGGGCGCAACTGATCGATGCACGCCTGGGAGCAGCACTTCCGGCCATTGTATGTCCATGCCCGCCTCGACAACCGTCCGCCGCATACATCGCAACGTTCCGTCTTTGCGCCCGCTACCGCGCAGATGCAAAAAACCGCCGCCACAAAGAGTCGTCTGGAAAGTATTCTACCCATGGGGACAGTCTATAAACGGATGAACCAAATGCACGCCTCTTTTTTATAGGTTCATGACCCATTTCCGGGGAACGCTTTCCCCTTCGGCGTGAAGCGTTGCTACACTTATGTTGCAATAGATGTAGTACCGCTTCACTACGGCACTCCGTCCCACCTGTTGTTGTTCGTGATACTCAGTCGAAGCTGTATTGCGTGCTGAGCGATGCGTAGAACTGTTCCACCATGGCCTGCTTTTGCTGGATCTTGCCGTGTTGTTGCGAGAGGCGGTCCAGTTCGCCCTTCTTGGTGAACAACCAGGACGAGATCATGTTGAAGTCGTTTTCCAGGCTGGATCTGCAATAGTTGACCAGAAAGCCATCCGAACAGGAGCGATCCGTGCTGTCGTAGCAGGAAGAATTGCCCAGCATTTCAAACCCGTTGCCTGAATAGGCGAAGCCTTCCGGGTTGAGTTGGTACCAGCTGTTGGTGGGAAACGGATGGTGCTCAAAGAGAATGCTGGAGAATTCGGAGTGTAGCCGGCAAAGCAGGAATTCGGCATCGTAGCGGTTTTCCGCGCCATTGCAGATAATGTACATGCTCTTGTCCTGGTGGGTGCCGCCGTAGGGCCTTCCACGGAAGCTGAGCGCCTTCAACAGGTAGATGTGTTCGAGGTCGGCGCGGACGACGGACACCGGATGCGTGCTCAGGAATTGCTGGATGATGGGAACTAGGCGGACAACTTCGTCCACCTCGATTTCGCTTGCGGCAAGGGCAAGGTGCGGGATTTGCCATTCGGGCGGGAAAAACAGGTTGGTGTCGTACTGGTAGTGCACCTGGACGTTGAATTCCGTCTGGATCAAGGCCAACTGCCCGTCGATGTAGTCCGTTTCCGGAGAGGCGGTTGCCCGCAGAACCACCGACAGAAAGACCGCGCATAGGATGGAAGTTGTTTTTATCCGCATGGATCCCAATTCCTAAAGAATGCGCATATTATTCCAAAGACAATGGCGGTTCAATGAAAATACGCCGTTTCATGGAAATAAACCCCATGCATGAACCGAATAAATGCGCGCTTTTCTTGTTCCAATGGTTGGAGGTTCGGGGATAGAGTCCTTGCCAGTCTTTGGAAAGGGCGGATGGCATGGCAGACAAGCGAATCATGGTGATTTCGGTGATGGCGAAGGATCGCCCGGGAATCGTGGCGGAGGTGACGGAGGGCATCAGTGCGCTGGGCGGAAACCTGGCCGATTTGCGTGAATCGGTTTTGTGCGGGCATTTCACGATGATTCTCATTGCGGGCTTCCCGCCGGACATATCTGTGCAACAGGTGGAGGAGGCCCTTGCCAAGGAAACCGCTGCGCGTGTGTCGGTGGAGCTGGCCAAAGAGTCGCTGTCGGAAGTGGAGGATGCGGAAAACGCCTATGTACTTTCCGCCGTTGGGCGCGACCGCGTCGGGCTGGTGGCGCAGGTATCGCGCTTTTGCTGCGACCGCGGCGTGAACATTCTCGACCTCGCCTCGCACGTCGAGGACGACCAATACACGATGATGCTCCAGATAGACCTTTCGGGCATTCAATCCCTTGACACCTTCAAGGACGACCTTTCCGCCTTCGGGGAATCCAGCGGCCTCAACTTGGAGCTGCAACACAACGACATTTTCCGCGCAACCAATGAGATTTGAGTGAACATCGAA
>JBDLHZ010000139.1:0-6870 GCA_039715135.1 Verrucomicrobiota bacterium | reverse complement strand
ACCGACACCTGCCGTTGCACCGACTACCCCAACCGCCACGAAACCGTTCCCGACTGCGCCGTGCTATCGGCCGACCACCCCGAGCACTTCCAATGGATGCCCGAAACCTGCGCCTACCGCCTTCTCCACGAAGGCAAGCCCATGCCCGACTGGCACCCGCTCATTACCGGCGCGCCCTTGTCGCGCCGTAGCCTTGGCGAAGGCGGATCCGCCCGCAAAAAGCTCATCCCCGAATTCCTCGCCGGCGACGACCTCGAACAATACATCGTCCACGAGGCATAACCCCCACCCCGCGAAAGCACTCAATGAAAAGTTCCATTATCCTCGCAATCCTGACCGCCTCGATCCTCTCTCTCACGGCCTGTGCCCACAGTACACGTGTCTATTTTGGAACAGGTAAAGGTATCTATTTTGCGGATCTCGATTCCATGGAAGGGACGCTCTCAGAAGTGCAATTGGCGATTACACTCAAAAACGCCGGCTTCATTGTTGTCCATCCAAATAAAAAGTTCATCTATTCAACAAGCGCAACGAACGGCAAAGGAGCCGTCGCGGCAATGGAAATCAACGAAGACGGAACGCTTTCATTGCTCAACAAGCAATCCTCCAAAGGACGCAATCCCTGCCATGTGAGCCTCGATGCCAACGGGCAACTCCTGATGGTGGCAAACTACAGCAGCGGAAGCATTGCCTCCTTCCAGATACAGGAAGACGGCTCGCTTTCGAAAGCAAAGTCCATCCACCAACACGAGGGTTCGGGAGCGCACCCCAAGCGCCAGCAGGGTCCGCACGCACACTCCATATTTCCAAACCCCGGAAACACCTTCGTATATGCCCCCGATCTGGGTATCGACAAGGTGATGATCTACAAACTCGATCCAAATGCGGGAACACTGGCCGCTGTGGGGTTTGCGGAAGTACCCGGCGGAAGCATGGGGCCGCGCCACATGAAGTGGTCGGTCGACGGGCAATACGCCTATGTGCTGAACGAGCTTGATTGTAGTATTTCCGCCTTCAAGCCGGGCAACGCCGCCGGATCGTTGAAGTTCATCAAGAGCGTCTCCACCCTGCCGGAAGACTCCGGCAAGACAAACATGTTTTGCGCCGAAATCCGCATCCATCCCAACGGCAGGTTCGTCTATGCCTCCAACCGCGACCTCACCAAGCAAGGTCGTGACTCCATAAGCGTCTTCACCCGTTTCGAAGACGGTTTCCAACGTCTGGAAACCACACCTTCGAAGGTGTGGTTCCCTCGCAACTTCAATATTGATCCCACTGGCCAATGGATGCTTGCCGGCGGGCAGAAGTCACATGACATCGCCCTCTTCAAGATCAACCCCGAAACCGGCCACCTCGAATTCACCGGAAACAAAATACCTTTTGATGGTGACCCCATCTGCATCGAGTTTCTGGACTAACGGCGAGCGGCCACCTATAGTGCTTCCATGAACATCGTCTACAACGCATCGGCCGGAACGGGAAAGACCTATCAGGTCGTCCAGCTCTACGAAAAGCTGGTGCTCGAAGACGGCATCGATCCGTGCAACATCCTGTTGATGACGTTTACCGACAACGCCGCCGCCGAACTGCGCATGCGCGTGGCCCATCGCCTGCTCAAGACGCGCCGTCTGGCCGAGTCCGAAAACGACGACGAACTGGCCAATCGGGCAATCATTGCGATGTCGCACCTGCCTTCCGCACCGATTGGAACGATCCACTCCTTCTGCACGCGCCTACTGCGCGAGCATGCGCTCGAAGCGGGGCTATCGCCCAGCTTTTCGGTCTTGGAGGGCAACGACCGCGACGATCTCCTCGATCAAATCTGTCGCGACGAACTGCTCGCCCGGCTTGAAACCGATCCCGATTTCAAGACCTTCTGCTCCGGCGCGCACATGATTGGAACCGGCAATGGCTTCGGCACCAGCGTCACCGAAACCGTACCCAAGCTCATCGGCGAAGCAGGCTCCCTCGGTATCTCCCTCGAAAACGCCGGAGCCATGCTGCCCGATCCTGTCCCCGGCGCAACACGCATTGATTTCGAGATGATCTGTCAACGCATCAATGGGCTTCCAAGGATTACGCCCGCCGTAAAAACCGCCTTGGATGTTATCCGGCAAAGCCTGGATGAAACCGACTCTGTCGAAGCCCTGGTCGATACGCTAAAAGAACGCGGCATTAAGAAGTTTGGGCGAGGGGCAAAAGAGATCTCCGATGATTTCTGGCAACTCAAGGAATGCGTTGAAGATGCAATTCGCTATCGTGAGCGTTTCCCCGCCGCAAAAGCATTTGCCCGATACGTCCAATCCGTCAGCGCCCGGTTCCAGCAACGCAAGCACGCGATGGACACAGTCGACTTTGATGACCAGTTGCACATGGCGTCCAAACTGCTGAAGTCCGGCAAAGCCCAGCCGGAGTTTGAATATGTGATCGTCGACGAGGTGCAGGACACCTCGCGCATTCAATGCGACATCATCCAAAACCTGTGCAAAGAAAAAACCAACCTCGTGATCTGCGGCGACAGGAAGCAGGGCATCTATACTTGGCGCGGCGCCGACCCGCAGGTGATGCCCGACCTCGAAAAGGAAATTCTTGCAGCCAATGGCAAACTGGCCGCGGTGAGTCACGTTCCGCGACAACGCGGTCACGTGAAAAACCTGCAAACCAGCTACCGGTCAAAGGTGCCGATCCTCGACGTGGTGAACATATTGTTCGAATCGGTCTACGGGCAGAAGGACTATGCCGAAGGCGACGCACTCCAACCCAACCCGGATTTTGAAACCGAGGGCGAAAAGCCCTGTGTGGAGTTCCTTTCGTTCGATGGCGACGAGGAATGTTCCAAGCAAGACAAGATCGCCGCCGAAATGGAGGCGGTCGCCAATCGGATCCGACTGCTGGTCGATGGCAATGCGGATTGGAAGCCCTCCTTCCGCTATTCGGACGGATTCATACCGACAGGACAAGGAAACGACTACCGCTATTCCGACATTCTGATCCTGCTGCGCCGCACGGCACACCAGCCGGCATTGGAGCAGGCGCTGCGCCACGCGGGCATTCCCTACACCCTTGGCGGCAAGGGGCGCGGCCTTTTTGCCCGGCAGGAGACGCGCGACGTCTCGCTCTTCCTCAACGTCGCCACCAATCCTAAAGACGCCCACTCGCTTGTCGGTTTCCTGCGCTCCCCGTGGGTCGGCCTCTCCGACGAGGCCATCGCCGAACTGGCTTGGAGCGATGAAGGCTTTTCAACCGAAAACCTGCTGTCGTACTTTAGTGGCATGGGCATCCTGCCCATGAAACACGGGCAGGATGCCCGTGCTACAATCCTGAAATACCGTAAACTACTCGGCACCAAGCTGGCCTCGGAACTGGTGCGGATGTTGATCGATGAGACGGGCTACGATGCCCTGCTGGCCGGATTGCCGCGCGGCACCCAGCGGCTGGCCAACCTGCGCAAGGTGCTCGACTGGCTGCGCGAAACCGAGCGCGGCGCACAGACCACACCGGCGGCCGTTGCCCGCAAGCTGGCGGAACAGATCAAGAATCCGCCAAAGGTTCCGGAAGCCGCCCTGCTCGACCCCGCTCAGAATGCCGTCACCATCATGACCGTGCATGGCGCAAAGGGATTGACCAAGCGTGTCGTCTTTGTTCCAGACACCAGTTTCAGCCCCGATTCAGACAGGGGCTTTGCCCGCGTATTTTTTGACGAGCAGATCCGGGGTCACCGCCCCCGGCTACAGTCCGACCAAGCTGTAGGCGGGGTCGCCGACCCCGCCCCGCCCGAAAAGGTTCCAACGCTTGGAGTCAAGATTACCGCACCGGACAAGAGTGCCGTAAAATCGCCGGGATTCGATGCCGCCAACAAACGCGCCAAAGCCGTGCGCGACCATGAGTTGAAAAACCTTTTCTACGTCGCCATGACCCGCGCGCGCGACTTGGTCGTCACTTCCGCCACAGTCGGGAAAAACCCCGGGGGCTGGCTCAAGCATCTGGAACCCTTGATCGGCTCCGACATTCCGGCCATCCCCTACTCCGATCTATCTGCCGCAGTTGACCCAACCCCGGCCTTGGACTTTCAGCTTCCAACAACAAGCAACTTAACAACTGCATTGCAAATACTCCCCCCGCACCCCGCACCCCCCGTCCTTCAGCGCATTCCGGCCACTCGATTGGCAAAGGAAGATGACGCCCCGCCTCCCGCCCCCCATCGTACGGGCGATATGCATGTCGCCCCTACCTCCACCACCCTGGGATCGCTAGGCCATGCGGTACTGGAACAACTGGCTCTGAACGGTTGGGAGGGCTCGGTGGCCGAATGGCTGGAAATCCTGCGCGATGGATTCGGCATCGGCGGAACCGAGGCCGGGTCGATTCAGAAACAGATCGAGCAGACCCGCGAATTGATGGTCAAGACAACCACCGGCATGCAGGACACTCGTCCAGAATTCCCGTTCGTACTGCTCGATGGCAACAACCTCATCGATGGCACCATCGACCTGCTTTGCCGTAGCGATGACGGCTTCGCCATCTTCGACTACAAGTTTACCGAAGCCGACGATGCCACCGTGGCCGATGCCTATCGCGGGCAAATGGAGATCTATTGCAAGGCAGCGCGGAAAGCCTTCCCAGAGGCCGGGAATCCGGACATCTCGCTTGTCGTCGTTTCCGCCAAGGGGCCCAGGTTGGTTTCCATGCCGATTTAGGCCGCTATCGCTTGCAGTAACCAAGGGTTTTATCTACATTTTCAGCACCATGAACGATATCGACACACTGGTCATCATCCCGACCTACAACGAAAAAGAGAATATCAACAAGATTGCCGCCGCCGTGCTGGAGGCCTCCCCGCATGCGGACATGCTTTTCGTGGACGACAACTCGCCGGACGGAACCGGTCAGCTGGCCGACGCGCTGGCGGAAAAGCACGAGCGCGTCCATGTAATGCACCGCACCTCCAAGGATGGCCTTGGCCAGGCCTACATCGCCGGGTTCAAATGGGCGCTGGAGCACGACTATTCATTCGTGATGGAAATGGACTGCGACTTTTCGCACGACCCGAACGAGATTCCCAACTTCCGCGACGCGGCAATGGGCGAAGCCGATCTTGTGCTGGGTTCGCGCTACAAGGACGGCGTCCGCGTGATCAACTGGCCGCTCGCGCGCCTGATGCTCAGCCGCGGTGCGGGCATCTATGTGCAAATCATCACCGGCATGCCCTTCTCCGATCCCACCGGCGGGTTCAAATGCTTCCGGCGCGAGGTGCTCGAATCGTACGACTTCGACAAGGTCAAGGCCAACGGCTACGGGTTCCAAATCGAAATGACCCACAAGGCGTGGATGAAAGGCTTCCGCATCGGCGAGATTCCCATCACATTCGAAGACCGGCTGGAAGGCACCTCGAAAATGAGCGGCAACATTGTCTACGAAGCCCTTTGGGTCGTCTGGACCCTCGCCGTCCGCAACGGCTTCCGCCGCAAGCCGCCGAAGAAGCAGCGTTAGCCGACAAGAACTGAACCGGGGAGAGTTGTTGTGTTAAAAGACCTTGTTCTTGCCAATAGAAGCTATCGCCGGTTCCATGAAGATGCCATCGGTGAAACAACGTTGCGGGAACTGGTTGATCTGGCGCGGCTATCGGCATCGGGCGGCAATGCCCAGGCATTGAAATACATCCTCTCCTGCGATCCGGAAAAGAACGCGGCGATCTTCCCGCACATGGCCTGGGCCGGCTACCTCGCCGACTGGCCGGGTCCGGCGGAAGGCGAGCGCCCAGCGGCCTACATCATTATCCTGCTCGACAAGGAAATATCCGAAAGCGCGGGCTGCGACCAAGGCGTTGCCGCACAGAGCATTCTGCTTGGCGCAACGGAACGCGGGCTGGGCGGGTGCATGATCGGGTCAATCCAGAGAACAGAATTGCGCAAGACGCTGGCCATCCCGGAACGGTATGGAATCTTGCTCGCGATTGCACTGGGGAAGCCGAAGGAGACCGTCCTAGTCGACAAGGCCATGAATGGCGACATCAAATACTGGCGCGATGATCAGGATCGACATCACGTACCCAAACGGCTCCTCGACGAGATCATCCTTTGATTCGGCGGTTTACGCAAGCAACCTTGCCAATTCCGCCCAGCGCTCGATCTCGATTTTTTCCGGGCGCTCGGAATGTTCGATTCCAGCATCGGCCAATAATTCATCGGCCGGCGAAACGCCCAGCTTCTTGAGGATGGTTCCAATCTGCTTGCGACGCTGGGAAAAGCAGGATTTCACCAGCTTCTTGAACAATGGGTAGTGCTCCATTCCGATAATGGGCTGGTCGCGCCGCTCCATCTTTACCACGGCCGACCAAACCTTCGGCGGCGGCAGAAAACAGGTGGGGCTGATTTTTTTGACCAGCTTGTTTTCATAGAATACGCCCGTCAAAATACTGAGTACGCCATAGTGCTTGTCGCCCGCAGGCGAGGTCAGGCGGTCGGCCACCTCCTTCTGGATCGTGAGCGACATCAATTCCGGGCGATGCTCGCACTCGGCGATGTCCACCATCAGACGGCTCGCCACGGAATACGGCAGGTTGGCCGCCACTTTCGTAATTCCGTCCTGAAACAGCTCCTCCAAATCCACATCCAGCGCGTCTGACTCGATCAGTTCTAACGTAGCACGGGCATCCTGCCCGTGATCCATGGGCTGGAAGCCCATGCTACTTGAAAAGCGCAATCTGAGCTGTTTTACCATCACCGGATCCTTCTCGATGCAGGTGACGGATTTTGCCTTGGGAAGAATCCGTTCCGTGAGCGCGCCAAGGCCGGGGCCGATTTCGAGGACGGATTCACCGGATTGGATATCGGCGGCGTCGGCAATAATGTCGAGAATGTTGGCGTCGAT
>JBDLHZ010000138.1:0-6902 GCA_039715135.1 Verrucomicrobiota bacterium | reverse complement strand
CCTTCATGGCTCCGGGATGTTCCCGGCATCCGAATGCGCACCTTCAACGAACCGTTCATGCAGGAGGTTCGGCGATGGCTGGAACATCTTGCAGGCTATCTTCGTCCCTTGCTGGCGCCAAACGGCGGACCGGTCATCATGGCGCAGGTGGAAAACGAATACGACAACATTGCCGATGCCTATGGCGAGGACGGGGAAAAATATTTGTCGTGGTGCGGCGAGCTGGCCCGCTCCTTCGAACTGGGGGTTCCGTTGATCATGTGTTCCGGGGCGCCAGACAACCTGCTGGAAGGTTCCTCCGAGGGGGCCATAGCGACGATCAACTCGCACTATGCCCACGAGCTGGTTGACCGGCACAAGGAGATGCACCCGAGCCAGCCGACGCTGTGGACCGAGGCGTGGGTCGGGTGGTATGATATCTATGGTTATCCCCATCACGTGAAATCGCCGGAGAATATTGCCTATGCGGCGGCTAGGTTTTTTGCCGCGGGCGGGACGGGGATCAACTACTACGTGTGGCATGGCGGAACCAACTTTGCCCGCGAGTCGATGTATCTCCAGACAACCAGCTATGACTGGGGCGCGCCGTTGGATGAATTCGGCAACGAGACCACCAAGTACCGCCACCTCAAAAAACTGAACCGAATCCTGGACGGCAACAAGGCGTTGCTGCTTTCGGACACCGCGCCGCAGGTACAAAGGCACGGCGAAAAGCAATGTGCATACGTCTATGAATCCAAGAGGGGGTTCATGGCCTTCCTTTGCAACGACGACAGCAAGGAATCGTTCAGGCTCAACTTCAACGGCGCTTCCCACGACGTCAAGCCGCGCTCGGTCATCATCGTGAACGAAGTCGGAGTTTTGATGGACACGGCCGCTATCGATCCCGGCGATATGGCACATCGAGCCTTTTGCAACGCTTCCGGCCAGGTGTGCAGCGGTGTAGCGCGTGCTTCCATTCCGATGGAGCACGCATCGTTCAAGATCGGCAAGTTGCGAAATGGCGTGCTCCCGCAGACGGGAAGCACGCACCACACCGGGGAGGGATATACCAGAAAGCTCCATCGCCATGTGCGGGAGATCGCCCCTGTTTCTGGAATCAGGCAGATCCGCAGCCTGCCGTCGCTGGAGCTTTCCGGGGATTGCATCCTGTCCGAAAAGCCGCTGGAGCAGTTGTCGCTCACGAAAAACGAAACCGATTATTGCTGGTATTCAACCCAAATCGAGGTTGGCTCGGACGACGCGGCCAGCAGGTTGGAGCTGAACGGGGTTGCCGATGTCGCGCATGTTTTCGTTGATGACAAGCTTTGCGCCACAACGCCGTTGCCGCTACTCGAATTAAGGGGCAAAACGGATGGGGCCGGTTTCCGCCAGAGCTTCAACCTTGAGCTGGAGCAGGGTAGCCACACGCTATCCATTCTTTGCTGTTCGCTTGGAATGATAAAGGGGGACTGGATGCTCGGCGGCGAAAACATGGCCGAGGAAAAGAAGGGGCTTTGGGGTGAGGTGCTCTTCAATGGCAATCCGGTGCCCGGCCCGTGGACGATCAGGCCAGGCTTGAACGGATTGGATGGCGACAAGCCCGAGATTGCCGATGCAGGTTGGCGGGAGACTGGCGATGCTTTCAACACTCCTTTGACATGGTATCAGCTCAAGTTCAACATGAGGGAGGATTGCCGCTCGGCGGTTGCCGATATGGCGGGAATGAACAAGGGCCTGATTTGGCTAAACGGAAAGTTGCTTGGCCGATACTGGCTGGTCGAGGGCGACGGGATGTACGATGCGATAGACGGCACCTTTCCCGAACTGCCGATCGGCTACGAGCGGTTTGGCGAACCGACGCAGCGATACTACCATCTGCCGTCAGAATGGTTGGAGGAGAAAAACACGCTGGTGTTGTTCGAGGAACTTGGAGGCCAGCCGGAGTCGATCAGGATATGCGAATTCGCCAAGTTGGAACCACAGATGAACCACGAATAATAAAATTTCTGATTCGTGAAATTCGCGTGATTCGCGATCAAAACCGACTCCTGATTTGGAGGGGACCGACAAATGAACATGCACTGGATTGACTGGTCGATTGTTTTTGGCACCGCTTTGTTTTTTATCGCCTCGGTTTTTTCTACAAAGAAATATGCGCGGTCAACCGCTGATTTCCTGGCGGCAAACCGCTGCGCGGGGCGGTATCTGCTGACGCTGGCGGAGGGGATCGCAGGCCTTGCCGCGATATGGATCGTGGCCCAGTGGCAGATGAACTACAAGGTAGGCTTCGCCTCCGGCTGGTGGCAGAACCTTGCGATGCCGGTCATGATGATTGCCGGATTGCTCGGATGGGTGATCTACCGCTACCGCGAAACGCGCGCCTTGACTCTGGCCCAGTTCTTTGAGATCCGCTATGGCCGGAGCTTCCGGATCTTTGCCGGAATAACCTGCTGGGTTTCCGGCATGGTCAATTTCGGCATTTTCCCGGCGGTCGGCGCAAATTTCTTTATCAGCTATTGCAATTTGCCTGAATACTACCAGCTGGCCGGACTCGCTCTGCCCACCTACCAGTCACTGATCGTCGTTCTTGTCGGCATTTCCCTGTATTTCACGTTTTCCGGCGGGCAGATCACTGTGCTGGTTACGGATTTCCTCCAGTCCGTTTTCTGCAATGTTGTTCTCATGCTGACCGTTGTCCTGCTATTGGTGAAATTTCCGCTTAGCGATGTTTTTGAAGGCCTGTTGATCGCCGAGAAAGGCAACTCCATGGTCAATCCATTCGATTCGGGCGAGTCGGACTTCAGCCCTTGGTATTTTGTCATCTTTATTGTTGGAACCATCTTCAACCGCCTTGCCTGGCAGGGATCGCAGGCCTACAACTGCTCGGCGAAATCGCCCCATGAAGCCAAGATGGCGGGCGTTCTTGCAGGTTTCAGGGGCTGGGCCTTCATGTATGCGATCACGCTGGTTCCGCTGGTCGCCTACATGATCATGCACCATCCCGACTACGCGGCGCAGGCCGGGCAGGTCAACCAGATGCTCGGTGCCATCGGGAACGAGCAGATCCGCGACCAGATGCTTGTGCCGATGACGATGACCCTCTACATGCCGGTTGGCATGTTCGGGGCTTTTGCCGCCGTCATGTTTGCCGCCTTCATCAGCACACACGATACGTATCTGCATTCATGGGGCAGTATCTTGGTGCAGGACATCGTCATGCCGCTGCGGAAAAAGGCATTCACCAACGAGCAGCATATTCGGGCGTTGCGACTCTCCACTGTTTTTGTGGCGGTCTTCATCTGCCTGTTCAGCAGCTTCTTCCGCCAAACCCAGCATATCTTCATGTACTGGGCGCTGACCGGCGCCATCTGGCTGGGCGGGGCAGGCGCCTTCATCATTGGCGGTCTCTATACGCGCTGGGGCAACACCGCCGGCGCCTACGCCGCCCTCGTTGGCGGCTCGACCATTGCAAGCGCCGGCCTGCTGTGCCACCAGATGTGGGAGGGCTGGCATGGTCGGGAATTTCCCCTCGACGGACAGGAGATATACTTTTTCGCGATGCTGGCCTCCTCGATTCTCTACGTCGTTTTTTCGTTGGCTTTCCGTCGGCCCGACTTCGATCTCGACAAGATGCTCCACCGCGGCAAATACAGGATCGCATCCGAACACGCCGCCGACGGGGCTGCCGCTTCGACCCGCGCCCGGAGCAGGTTCGAACTGAAGAAAATCTTTGGCATCACCGAGGATTTCACGCGTGGCGACAAGGTTATCTACGGCATCACGATCTTCAAGTCCCTGCTTGTGTTCGTGCTTTTCATCGTGATGACGCTGTGGGCTTGTTTGCGGGGTCTGTCCGATAAGCAATGGAGCAACTACCACTATTACATGCTGTGGATCATGATGAGCTTGTCGTTCATCATTGCGGCATGGCTGCTTATCGGCGGAGTCCGGGATTTGATTGCACTGTTCAAGGATCTGCGGACGGCCAAGCGTGATTTGGCCGACGACGGAAGGGTTGCCCACGGGCACAACCTGGCGGATGAGACGGAGTAGGCGATGCATGGAAAAATCTTTCAGTTGCTGTCTGCCGGTATATTTGTTGCACTGTTGGTTTCATGTTCGAAGGGTTTTGTGGAAAGGAATGAGATGAAAGCGAGTTATGTGGTTAAACGAAGCACCGGAACGGTCGGGTTCGAAAACGGTTGGAGCGCAGGCCAATGGGAAGGCGTGAATATCCTCGAACTGAAATACCACATGGGCGACAGACCCCGACACTTCCCGAAGACCCAGGCCAAGCTGCTCTACGACGACGGGAACCTGTATGTGTTCTTCCGGGTGGAGGACCGTTATGTCCGTTGCACGGTCGACAAGATGCAGGGGGATGTCTGCCACGACAGTTGCGTGGAGTTTTTCTTCGCGCCCGAAGAAGGCACTGGTCCGGGCAGCAACTATTTCAACCTCGAAGCCAACTGCGGCGGAACGATCCTGTTCAACTGCGGGCATCCGCTCCGTGATCCAGCCATCAACGACAGGCACCGCATTGATCCCGCCGACCTCGAACAGGTGGAGGTCCATGCCTCCCTGCCCGGCACCATCGATCCCGAAATCGCCGAGCCGACAACCTGGACATTGGGCTGCAAGCTGCCCTTCGGCATTGTTGAAAAATACAGCGGGGCGGAAAGACCGCAATCCGGAATAAAGTGGAGCGCCAACTTCTACAAATGCGCCGACAAGACCTCGCACCCCCATTGGTTGACCTGGGCGCCCGTAGACAACCCCGCTCCGAAATTCCATCTGCCGCAGTTCTTTGGCGCACTGGAGTTCGAATAAACAGCCACGCCGCGCTGGACGCATGGCCGAAAGCCGCAGGGAAGAATAATGTCCTGAATGGAAACTTGCTGGAGAGGAAATAATGAATAAAACCCGAGTCAAATACAGTCCGTTCATTGCTTTGTTGCTGTTGATCGCCCAAGCCGGTTTTTCCATTCCGGCGGGTGGCAGGCACGTCCTGTTTTCTGAAGGCAACACCGACTATCAGATCGTGGTCGATGCCAATGCCTCCGTCGGCGAAAAACGGGCGGCCGGTGAGATCGCCAAATACCTTGGGGAAATTTCCGGCGCGGATTTTGGGATCGTCAACGAGTCCGGCAAGGCCGATGCGGAAATCGTCGTTGGCCATGCCGCGGCATCCAAGTTGATCGAACTGCCCAAGCCAGACGGGAAGGACGAGGGCTTCCGCATCTTCAACCAAGGCAAGCGGATCTTCATCGTCGGCGGAGAGGAGCACGGAACGCTCTACGGCATCTATGCATTCCTTGAAGAGTTTCTCGGTTGCAGGTGGTACACCTCCAAGGTGGCCGTTGTTCCGGAGAGGGATTCCTTTGGCTTCGATGAAATCGATATCCGGCAAAAGCCGGCGATCCAATTCCGTTCGGTCGACTATGTCGACTATTGGCTGCCGGAGGTGGCCGTCCCCAATAAGAACAACGCGCAGTTCCACGGCACGCAAGCGAGTCCCTATATAGAGCAGATGTGGCTGGAGCATTCCTTCAGGTTTTTTGTTCCGGCAGACGAATGCTTCGGGACGCACCCCGAATATTTTTCGCTGATCGACGGGGAGCGCCAAAAAGAGGTTGTTCGCAGCGATGGACGAAAAATGGGCACCCAGCTTTGCCTGACCAATCCCGATGTTCTAAAGCGTAGCATTGAAGGCTTGAGGAAATACATCAGGGAACACCCGCAGTACACGGTCTACAACATAGCGCAGAACGACAACAAGAATCCCTGCCAATGCGAAAACTGCCAGAAAATCGTGAAGCGCGAGGATGCCGAGTCCGGTCTGATGCTATGGTTCGTGAACCAAGTGGTCGAGGCGGTGGAGGATGAATTTCCCGGCAAGCGCTTCGCCACGTTTGCCTACCAATATACCCGCCAGCCGCCCCGGAAGATCAGGCCGCACAAGGATCTGATCATCGTGCTGTGCAGCATCGAATGCGACTATTCGCATCCGTTCGACCACCCGAACAACGTATCGTTTCTTGAGGATCTGCGAAACTGGCAGGATCTCACCGACAACATTCTGATATGGGACTATGTCGTCAATTTCCGGCACTATTTCCTGCCGCACCCCAACTTCAACGTTCTCCAGAAAAACATCCAGATTCTCCGCGACGCCGGCGTCGCGGCGGTGCTCGAACAGGCCAACGGCCTGGGGTGGGGCGGGGAGTTCGGCGGATTGCGAGGGTGGGTGCTGGCCAAGTTGTTGTGGAATCCCGATGCCGACATGCGCGCGCTCATCGAGGACTACATCAATGGCTACTACCAAAAAAGCGCCCCGCATATCCTGCAATATTTCGATCTGGTTCAGTCTCTTGCAACGGAGGACTCCTTCATCACCTATGCGACCAAGCTGGACAATCCCATCTTTACCTCTGGATTTCTGGAAAAGGCCAACGGGATTTTCGACAAGGCCGAAGCCTCCGCCGACAACGAGGAAATCCTTCACCGCGTCGAGGTCGCCCGGCTTGGGGTTATCTACATGAACCTCATGACCGATCTTGGCAATTCAGACAAGAAGGCGGAGCTTTGTCGGCTGGTGGAGATAACCTCACGGGAAAAGATTGTGTGGTCCTCCGAAGGCGGAACAATGGAAAAGTTGGTCGAGAAGCTCAGACGCGAGATAGACGGGGAATAGAACCCGGATGTTTTCATTGGGATAGAATTTGGAGTGCGTCCCCGCACGTGCGGGGCGCTTTCCATCCGCAAAGAGCGTCCCGAAGCTTCGCATACGCGTCAATCTAAGCTATTTTGTAAACCATATACAAACCCACAAGTCGGTGTAGCGCGTGCTTCCCGTCTGCGGGAGCGCGCTTTTCGCAAGAATGTCCATTTTCAAGCTCTGCGGGCTCCATCGGAATGGA
>JBDLHZ010000137.1:0-6903 GCA_039715135.1 Verrucomicrobiota bacterium | reverse complement strand
TTCCCGAAAGAAATAACGGCCATCGGGAGTTGCCCAATAGGTTAATGGTCGTTTCATTCAATTATAGCAGTGCATTATCACACCTGTTAAAGTGTGGTATATATTGCTCCCCGTTGCCGGAGGCCCGGCGGCGGGTTGGGTTTCGGTACACTTGCTCTAGCTATTCCCCTTGCCGGGAGGCCAACGCATACCAGTCCAGCTTGCGGGTCAGCATCATGACCAGTGCCGTCAAACCAAACAGCAACGTCGAACCGGCCAGCAAGGCGTGGTCTTCCGATTGAAGCAGGGCATAGAGCGCGCCGTAAAGCGCCGCCAAAACCACGCCGAAAAAAATGCCGCGTTTGAATCCTTTCAGCGCACTGCACAGGTAGATGGTAATGACATCAATGGTGGCCGCGCTTGCGATCAGGTATGAAAGACCGAAGCCAATGTGTTCCGACAAACTGAGCAACAACAGGAAAAACAGCGCCTGCGCCAAACCCACAAAGCCATACTGGATCGGATGGATTCTGAGTTCCTTGACCAGTTCGAAGAGGAAGAACGCCGCAAAGGTGATGAAGACAAACAGAAAGCCATACTTGAGTGCGCGGTCGGTCATGGGATAGGGATTGACCGGATCGACCAGCTCAACGCCGAAACGCTGCATCTGCGCAGGCTTCCCGGCAACCATGTCTTGTTGCGCCGAACAGGCCAGCTCGTTGACGCTCCATTCGGCAACGAACCCTTCGGAGGAAACCGCCCGGTCGACCGCGAGGAAATCCCCGATAAAGCTTGGGTGCGGCCAAGCCGATTCAAGCTGTACATGGTTGTCGGAACCAATGGGTACAAATTCAAACCGCCCCATTCCATGGATATCCAGATCCAGCGCAAAAGCAACCTCCAGCCCGTCCAAGGTTTCGAGATCCGGCAGATCGGCATGAACACCCTTTCCATCGGCCTTGAGTCCGCTCCCCGGCAAGACATCCAGCGCCTGCCCATCCCATTCGAATGCCGGAACATGCGAAATGCCACGGGGATCGCTGATCAGCAGGCATGCTTTCGCGGAAACCAGCTCGATTGAAGATGCCTGCTCTTTTCGGAGCCTCTCCAAGGCGGGAAGCTCCACCGAGCCTTCGATGCGCCCAACGCTCTGGAACACATTGGCCTTGTAGATGCCGCGATAGCGCTCCTGCACCTGCAGCAACCCGGCATAGTTCAACTGTTCCGGAAAGACGGTTGCCGTTCGTGCCGCGTCCATCTCCTTCTCGTACCAGCTCTCCTTCTCCTTGTTGTAGAGCTTTCCCGTCCAGCGTTCGCGATACTCGATCAGGAACACCGGCCCGGTAATCCGCTGCGGCCCGGCGTAGCTTTCGGCAATGTTCCGCTGCACCCCATGGAGCCGCTGCTTTCGTTCCCGCGCAATCCCGCCTATCGACGACAGTGCCAGCAACAGTAAAATTGAAATCCCCCCAAGAACCAGCAACTTAAGAAAAATCCTATTCCGCATTTCCCGTCTCCTTTCTTGTTAACGACCCGCCCACTTCCTGTTATGGAGAACAACTCTCCAGTTTCGTTCAAAGAAAAACCCCGCAAGGTTTCTTGCGGGGCAGTTCAAGATCCCCGCGACCTTGTGTCGCGGGTGAATGAAGCTGGGTGGGGTCGGCCAAGCGCTTCATTCAACGTTTCCTCCACCGGCACAAGGCCGGATGGGCGGTTGGTTCTCAATGCCCCCCCGTCGGCACAAGACCGGATGGGCGGCTTTTGCAGCTAGTCATGCATTTCCTTGAGGAGGCTGGGGACGGAGTTGAGGGCATCGGCGAGGGCGTCGGGATTCTTGCCGCCGGCCTGGGCGCGGTCGGGTTTGCCGCCGCCACCGCCACCACATTGCTTGGCAATGGCTCCGATGATTTTCCCGGCGTGTCTACCTTCCTTCACCAAGTCGGGTGTAACGGCGCAAATGAGCGCAACCTTGCCGTTGCCCGCCCCGCCGAGGATGGCGACGGTGCTTTCGAGCCGGGGTTGAAGGAGATCCATGACGGTGGCGAGGAGGCCGGCATCGGCTTCTCCCATGTTTTCGACCAGCAGGCCGTTTTCAACCTTGCCGAGAAGCTCTTCGGCAATGGCGGGAGCCTGTGCCTGCATTTCGGCCTGCCGTTGCTTGGCCTGTTTCTTTTTCTCTTCGGCGGCAGCGGCCTGGGCATCGGCATCGGCCTGCGCCTTTTTCTGCTCTTCAATGAATTTTTCGGCGTAGGGGCCGCAAGCGGCTTCGATACGGCGGATACCGGCGGCGATGGAGGATTCGCCCATGATCTTGAAGCGGCCAAGGTCGCCGGTGTTCCTGACGTGGCATCCCCCGCAAAGCTCCATGGAGAAGCCGTCGAAGGCTCCCTCGGCTCCACCCATTTGAAGGACGCGAACGGTGTCGCCATATTTTTCGCCAAAGAACTGCTGGATGGCCGGATGTTTCTGCACTTCGGCGAAGGGAACTTCGGACCAGTAGACCGGCTCGTTGGATTCGATCCGGTCGTTGACCCGTTTTTCGATCGCGGCGATCTGTTCATCGGAAAGCTTTTCCGGCGAGTTGAAGTCGAAGCGCATGCGGTCGTCCGCGACGAGTGATCCACGCTGGCGGGCATCCTGGCTGACCACTTCGTGCAGCGCCCAGTGGAAAAGATGCGTTGCGGTATGGTGGCGCTGGATGTCGGCACGGCGTTCAGCATCGACATCAACGAGCACGCCTTCGCCCGGTTCCGGTGCACGCCCACTCACGAGTTTGGCACGGTGGACGAACAGTTCGCCCTGTTTCTGGGTGTCGAGGATTTGCAGGGTTCCAACGGCGACATCGTCGTGGCCGGGTACCGTCAGCGTCCCGTGGTCTCCCAACTGCCCGCCCATTTCGGCGTAGCAAGGGGTTTGGTCGAGAACAATGCTGTATTCGTCGTTCTCAGCGGGAGTAACCGCTTCGACGACGGCTTCGGCTTCGAGGTCGTCGAAGCCAACAAAAAGGGTGGGCTTCACACCGAGACCTTCGTCTTCAACAAGGACGGCCGATTTCTTTTTGGCGTGGTCGGCACGGGCACGCTCACGCTGCTCGTTCATCAGTTTTTCGAAACCTTCGACATCAACGGCCAGATCACGCTCGCGGGCCATCACTTCGGTGAGGTCGAGCGGGAAGCCGAAGGTGTCGTAGAGCTTGAAGGCTTCGTCGGCCGGGAAGGTTTTATCGGACAGGCCGGCGGCAACCTGCTCGAAGAGTTCAATCCCCTTGTCGAGGGTGCGGCTGAAGGAATCTTCTTCGGCCTTGAGGGTTTTGACGACACGATCCTTGTTTTCACGCAGTTCGGGAAATGCGTCGCCATAAAGCTCGGCGATGGTGTCGGCGAGCTTATAGAAGAAGGGTTCCTTGAAACCGAGGATGCGGCCGGTGCGGACGGCGCGGCGCAGAATGCGGCGCAGGACGTAGCCGCGGCCTTCGTTGGACGGGATGATGCCGTCGGCAATCGAGAAGGCGAGGCAACGGATGTGGTCGGCGATGACACGGAAAGCGACATCGACCGGGTCGGTCATGGAGCTGCCGTAGGTCTTGCCGCTCATTTCCTCCAGGGTTTGGAAGATCGGGGTGAAGACGTCGGTTTCATAGTTGGAGATGACGCCGGAAAAGTCGGTAAAGTTCTGGGTGCACTGGATGATCGAGCAGGCGCGCTCGAAGCCCATGCCGGTATCGACGTGCCTGGCGGGCAGCGGGCTGAAGGTGCCGTCGGGGTTGGCATTGAACTGGATGAATACGAGGTTCCAGATCTCGATGCAGTCGGCGCTGTCGGCGTTGACCATTCCGGCACCGCAGTTTCCTTCGGGGGTGAGGTCGACGTGAAGCTCGGAGCAGGGACCGCAGGGGCCGGTGTCGCCCATCATCCAGAAGTTGTCCTTGCGGTTGCCGGGCACGACGCGCTCTTCGGGAAGGAAGCGCAACCAGAGTTCCTTGGCTTCGAGGTCGGCCTCGGATTTTTCGTCGCCGCCAAAGTAGGTGGCGTAGAGGCGTTCCTCGGGGAATCCCCAGACCTTGGTGAGCAGTTCCCAGGCCCAGTCGATGGCCTCCTCCTTGAAGTAGTCGCCAAAGGACCAGTTTCCAAGCATTTCGAAGAAGGTGTGGTGATAGGTATCGGCACCGACGTCTTCGAGGTCGTTGTGCTTGCCGCCGGCGCGGATGCATTTCTGGGTGTCGGCGGCGCGGCCGGGGGTGTAGGGGCAGTTGGCCTGGCCAAGGAAGATCGGCACAAACTGGTTCATGCCCGCGTTGGTAAACAGCAGGTTCGGCGCATCGGGAAGCAGGCTGCCCGATTTTACGATGGTGTGCTGTTTCGACTCGAAAAAGTCGAGAAACGATTGGCGGATTTCCTTCGATGTCATGGTCGCAACCTACTTTCCAGCGGTGAAAAACAACGGATTTTATACTGGGAAGACGGTGGCGTTGCAAAGCCCATTAGCAAAATTGCGCGAGAGTGGCGGCGAGGTCTTCGCTGCGAACGGGTTTGGAGAGGTAGGCATCCATGCCGGCTTCGATAAATTTTTCGCGGTCGCCCTTCATGGCGTGGGCGGTTATGGCCACAATGGGGATCCGATAATCCCCTCCCTCCTGGGCGCGAATCATGGTGGTTGCCTTGAGGCCATCGAGCACAGGCATTTGGATGTCCATGAAGATAATGTCGTACGAGGGCCGCTCCTCCGGCGGAAGCGCGAGATTGAGTTGCTTGAGCGCCTCTTCGCCATTCTCGGCCACATCGACACGGCAGCCCATTTTTTCAAGCATTTTGCAAAAAACACGTTGGTTCAGCCGATTGTCTTCCACGAGCAGGACGCTGCAGTTGTATGTCTTCTGGATGTCTTTCTTGGAAGTGTCGGTGCTATCGGCATCTTCCCGCTCCATATCCACGGTTATGTTGAAGGTGAATGTGGCCCCTTTCCCGGGTTCGCTTGAAACACAGAGGCATCCGCCGAGCTGCTCGACCATCTTTTTGGAAATCGCGAGGCCGAGGCCGGAGCCACCGTGCTCGCGGGTATGCGAACCATCCACCTGGGTAAATTCCTGAAAGATGATTTCCTGGGCCTTTTTGGAGATCCCGATCCCGGTGTCGCTGACGCGGAAGCCCAGGGTGCACTCGCCGCCGGTCTGCTCCATGGATTCGACGGCCAAATGAATGCGCCCTTTCTGCGTAAACTTCACGGCATTGGCCATGAGATTGATGAGCACCTGCCGCAAGCTACCTTCGTCGGTACGGATAAGCGGCAGATCCTCCGGGCAGTCGATTTCCAGATCCAACCCTTTTTCCTTTACGGACGGCGTGAAGAAGGTGTGGAGTTCATGGAGCATTGCGCAGATATCGGTGGTCTCGACGGTGAGGTGGAACTTGCCCGTTTCGATGCGCGAGAGATCGAGAATATTGTTGATGATCTTGAGCAGGTTGTCGGCAGAGGTAGAGATGGTATCGATGTACTCGCGCTGCTCCGGCAGGAGTTCGGTATCCGCCATAAGCTGCGCCATGCCGAGTACGCCGTTCATGGGGGTTCGGATCTCGTGGCTCATATTGGCCAGGAATTCGCTTTTGCTGCGGCTGGCTTTTTCAGCATCTTCCTTGGCCAGCTTCAGTTCCGCATCCAAGGATTCCTGTTCGGCATTTTGCCGCGCCAGTTCGCCAACCATGCGGTTCACTCCCCGCCCCAGCACGCCCAATTCATCCTGCGACTTGGCACAGGCGACACGCACCTCCAGATCGCCCTGCTCGACCGCCTTGAGGCACCGGCCGATGTCGCCGAGTCGTGGAACGGTCATTAGGTGCATCAGCCATGCGCCAAACGCAGTGGTAAGCACGATGCAAAGCGTGAACCCGGCAATAAAGCCGGCGGCGTTTCGTTTTTTCTCCCGGCCTGCATTGGCGGCGCTCACCTTCATATAGAGGTTGCCGCTCCAGCCATCTGTGGATCGAAGCGGTGTTGAAACATGGAGCGTGCCGTTTCCGTCCTGGCGGCGGTGGACAACAGCGGCCCCCTCCGCAGTCACTGTTGCCTTCGACCCCTCCGCATGGCGGCGGAATTCATCCAGCCGAAGACCCTCGATCCCTGCATCCGTGCTATAGAGAATTTCGCCATCGGACTGGATGAGCACGGCGAGGAAAACCTTCTCGCCTACAAGGTGGGAGAGCATTTCGAGGTCGCGAACCTGTGCACGGGGCAACGCACCTTCGTTTATCAACCGCCCCGGGATCTGTGCCTGTAGATGCAGGTGCTTGTCGATTTCGGCGGCAAATTTCTTGATGTAGTAGATGCCGAGGCTCGACAACAGCACCGAGGCAATCAGGAAGATCGACAGGCTCAGCTTAAACGCCAACGACAGGTAGAACGGGTTCATTCCCTCCTGCGGAGCCGGGCTCTGGGGTGCGGTTTTAGTGTCCTGCTTCATAAATAGGCTATGGTTTGATTAGCTCGGGCTCGTTTTGACCCAAACCATAGGTTATTTATCCTAGACTGCAATGCATAAAGAAATATATCCGCGAGGGATTCAGCCCTCGACAAACCGACTGCCCGGCCTTAGATTACAAGCGAAGGGAGGTGGTTGAAATGACTACCGCAAGACATTGCAAGGAAGTTTCCGTCCGGGTGTTGAGTGACATCGGCATTCTTGCCCAGCTCACCAAGATCGTGGCCGACAAGGGGGTCAACATCCGCGCGGCCGCAGCGTGGGTCGAAGATGAAAACAAGGGGGTTGTCCGGCTTGTGACCGACGACAACCTCCGGGCGGTTGATGCGTTGCGTGCGCACAACTATGCCCCAAAGGAAATCGACTCGATCGAAGTGTCCATGCACCATTCACCGGGCATGCTCAGCAGTGTGTGCGAAAAGATCGGAAACGGAGGGATCAATATCCACTAC
>JBDLHZ010000136.1:0-6906 GCA_039715135.1 Verrucomicrobiota bacterium | reverse complement strand
CGCGAAACCGGCGCGGAAGTCGAGGATGCCGTCATCTACGACAACGTCCGAGTCGAGCACGCCGAGCTTCCGTCCTTCGACTCCGTCTTTTTCGCCAGCGCCTCCGCCGTCGAATCCTTCATCGGCCAATGGGGGGCCGAAGCACTCGCCGGCAAAACCATATCCGTGATTGGAAAACCCACCGCCAACGCATTGGAAAAACACGGGGGCCAACCAACTGTTATTGCTCGCGAAGCGACGGTGCCGGGTGCTATCAATGCGCTTGCAGAATATTTCACAGGAGAAGAGCTATGTTCCCCGAAACCAGACTAAGACGCCTGCGCCAAAGCGCGGGGATTCGCAAGATGCTCGATGCACCGCTCCCCGGTCCATCAACATTTATCTGGCCGGCCTTCGTGGTCGACGGCGCAGCGAAGCGCGAACCGATCGAGGCGATGCCGGGGCAGTCGCGCCTGAGCGTCGACCAGTTGCTGCTCGATCTTGAGCCGGTCGTGGAGTCGGGCGTGGGCGGGCTGTTGCTGTTCGGCCTCGTGGAGGACTCCGAGAAGGATCACGCCGGCACGGCGGCCTACAGCGACAAGGGTGCAGTCCAAAATGCCATCCGCGAAGTGAAGGACAAGTTCCCGGAACTGGTGGTCGCAGCCGATGTCTGCGTCTGCGCCTACACCGACCACGGCCACTGCGGGCCGTTGGCCGAAAATGGTGATGTAGACAACGATGCCACCAATGAAGTACTCGCAAAAATCGCCGTCTCCCATGCCGCCGCCGGGGCGGACATTGTTGCGCCAAGCTCAATGATGGACGGGCAGGTGCAGGCCATCCGCTCCGCGTTGGATGCCGATGGATTCCAAGACAAGATCCTGATGAGCTATTCGACCAAGTTTGCATCGGCCATGTACGGCCCGTTCCGCGATGCGGAAAAATCAACGCCCGGCAAGGGCGACCGCAAGGGCTACCAAGCTTCCTACGGCGACCTGCGCACCGCGCTGCGCGAATCCGAACTCGACGAAGCGGAAGGCGCCGACATGCTGATGGTCAAGCCGTCGCTCTTCTACCTCGACGTGTTGGCCGAGATCCGGGCACGCACCGACCTGCCGCTGGCGGCCTACAACGTCAGCGGCGAATATTCCATGCTCCATGCCTGCGCCGAGCGCGGCTGGGGCGACCTCAAGGGCATGGTGCAGGAATCCACCGCCGCACTCGTCCGCGCCGGTGCCGACATCCTGATCTCCTACTGGGCCAACCAATACAACGCCCTCTTCCGCGACTAATCCCATGTGGGGCAGGCTTTCCAGCCTGTCCTCGCGCTGCGCAGACTGGAAAGTCCGCGCCACTTAATTGCGGCAAGTTGGCCTTTATTCGACGGCGGTGTTGGTGTAGCCTCCCTATGTTATCCGGGAGGTGGAATTTGATGATCCGCGCATCCATTCTCATCTTGTTGCTCAGCGCCCAATGGGTGGCCGGACAGGTCATCCCCGAACCAACGGCAATCGTTGCGCTGACCTCCTCCCCACCCTACAGCGCCACCGGCCTGCTCTATCTTTCCAAGGCGGACACCAATGCACCGGGCTTGCACAACCCCGTTTTGGTGGTGGAGGGTTTCGACATCGACAATAGCATGAACTGGCCGGAACTCTACGACCTACTGAACCAGGAAAACCTGGTGGAAGATCTGCAGGCCTACGGGCGGGATTTGATTATCCTCAACTTTGACGACTCCACCATCGACATCCTCGCCAACGCCACGCTGGTCGAAACCGCCATCGCCTATGTAAACACCAACCGCGCCGATCCATTCGACAAGTTTACCGCCGTCGGAGCCAGCCTCGGCGGGCTGGCCACCCGCAAGGCGCTGGTCGATATGCCGGCCCACGGCGTGGATACCTGGGTCAGCTTCGATGCCCCGCACGAAGGCGCCAACATTCCGCTGGGCGTGCAGGAATTCTTTGAGCATTTCAGTACAGTTCCTCTTTCCGATTTCGATGCTATTCGCGAATTCCTGCAATCGCTCGACACCCCGGCCGCACGACAGTTGCTGCTGGTCCACCACAGCCATTCGCCGGACGCCCCGGCAGGAGCAAGCATCCCGGAGCGGCAGGACTTTGTGAATGAGATGAACTTGGCGGGATACCCGACCAACTGCAAAACCATCGCCATCAGCAACGGTTCCGGCTTTGGCGAAAAGCTGCCGTTCGAACCAGGCGACCTCATCCTCCATTGGTATCATTACGTTTGGTTTATCGGCCCCGATCTCGATGTGGATATTCATGCGCTGCCCCAGTCAACCAACACCGCCTCTATTGTTTATTCTGGTAAGTTTAAATCCATACTGGGCTCTGCTTCCCCAAACGAAAAAACCGTCGATACCTACCACCCGCTTTCGTTCGACAATGCGCCGGGCGGCTACCGCGGTACGTTCCTCCAAGTCTACACCAACCTGCCCTATACCGGCGACGGCAACGATGCCCTCAACACAACCAACCACTGCTTCGTTCCCACCGTCAGTTCGCTTGGCATTCCCATTGAGCACATCGAAACCAACCTCGCCAGCCACGCGGAGCTGACCGCCCTCAGCCCGTTCGACGAAATCCACTATGCCGTCAACAACGAGCCGCACGTACAAATCAATGCCGGCAACAAACGCTGGGTCATGCGCGCCGTGCTCGAAGACCAAGATTCCGACGGCGACGGATACGACGACTATCTCGAATACCTGCTGGGAACCGCGTATGACTCCGCCGATAGTCTGCTCGGAGTCTACGCGGTGATCGAGGTGTTCCTGATCGACAGCAAGGCCGTCCTCACGTGGAACGCCTACCCGAACACGCAATATGAAGTCTGGTTTGCCGCCGCGCTGGGCGATTCGTGGCAACTGCTCGAAACCATCCTGCCGACCCTTGATCCGGAAATAACCCGCGAATACCTAATCGACACAGAAGAACCCTCCGGCTTCTTCAAGATCGTCGCCACGCCCGTCGATCCCGTTACCGACTGATGCAACAGGTTGTTCCACACAGAGGCACAAAGCCACAGAGGTTGATATATCCAATCCCTACTCTTCGTGGCTTTGTGGCTCTGTGTGAGAAAACAAGAAAATTGATCCCGGTGTGGGCGGAGGGTCGAGCTCTGTCCCGGGCTAAGGACGACACGGAGGTCGTCCCTCCAAGTTATCCCTCCACGCCAAACTTATAGATACAGGTTTGGGTGTAGGTTTCGCCGGGGACGAGTTCCGTCGAAGGAAAGTCCGGATGGTTGGGGCTGTCGGGCCAGTGCTGGGTTTCGAGGCAGAAGGCATCCTGCTTGCTGTAGACCGCGCCGCCCTTTCCCTTGACACCGTCGAGAAAGTTTCCGGTATAGAGTTGCACGCCGGGTTCGGTGGTCCAGCATTCGAGCGTCCGGCCGCTCCCCGGTTCCACCACCGAAGCGGCGAGGACCAGTTCGCCTTCAATCGCTTGGTTGAGGCAATAGTTGTGGTCATAGCCCAAGCCCTGCACGGCGGCAATATTCTTGCCGATGGGCGTCGGAACAAGCAGATCCATTTCCGTACCGGCCACCGCGCGTATTTCACCGGTCGGAATGGAGGTGTCGTCCACCACCGTGTAGCGATCGGCATTGATGCGGATTTCATGGCCATGCACCGACCCGCCCCCTGCCAAATTAAAGTAGCTATGGTTGGTCAGGTTCAGCACCGTCTTCTTGTCGGTCGTGGCGGTGTAGTCGATCCGCAGCTCGCCTTCGTCGCTCAGACTGTAGGTCAACTCCACCTTGAGTGTGCCGGGATACCCTTCGTCGCCATCGGGGCTGGTGATCGACATTTTAACGGAATCGCCGACGATTTCAGTAGCCCATACCTTCTTGTCGAAACCAACCAACCCGCCATGCAGTGCGTTGGGGCCATTGTTGATGGCGAACGAATATTCGGCGCCGTCGAGCGAGAATTTTCCGGCAGCAATGCGATTGGCGTAACGGCCGCAGCAAGCGCCAAAATAGGGATTGTCCACGCTTTGGTAGCCCGCCATATCGTCGAACCCAAGCACCACGTCGGCCATGTTGCCGTCGCGATCTGGAGCCTCGACCGAAACAATCGTCGCACCATAATTGATGACCTTTACCTTAATGCCGTTGGCATTCTCAAAAACAAACGCCTCGACCGCCTGCCCGTCCTTCGTCTTCCCGAATGATTCTTTCACAACGCTCATAGTTCCTTCTCCTAATAATGGGTTCCGTTTTTTCACCTTCACAAAAAATGTGCAGACGCGGTTTAAGTGGCTGTTGCTGTCCCGCACGCTTTTTAGGCATCTGCCGTCCCTCGATTATTCAGCAGGTCAACGATGCCACGATAATCAATTTTCGGAACCGCTCCAAAACGGCCTTCCGCATACCAGCGATTGAATGGGCTTTGCGGCTTCACCTTTTTCTTATCGAAATCCTCCAAGGAATACAGCCGGGTTGCACCTTTTGTTTTTTCAGTCAGCCATATCTGATCACGCCGGAAATGCTCGGACGACATTAAACTAATGTTGTGGGTCGAGAAAATGAGTTGTGCATTACCCCGGTTCACTTCTGGGTCATTGAATAGCTTGATGATTAATTCAGCAATGAAAGGATGCATGCTGTTGTCTAGTTCATCCACAATCAATACTCCTCCATTTTCAAGGGTATCAACAACCAACGGTGCCAAATGGAACAACTTTTGAGTTCCTGCCGACTCCATCTGGAGATCAAAAAATTCCGGCTCGTTCGAGTCATTTAAATGGGTAAACAGAAAGGAACGCCCCATATCACGAAGAATTGATTTTTTAATTGATTCCGGTAGATGGCCGGGAAGCTTTACCGAATCCGGATCAACCTCGTTCTCCTTTACAGCAACGCCAGCAACCCCGGTATCCACAAACCTCAGCAACGCGGATGCTTTGTTAAAGACAACATCGTCCTCGACCCATTCGAAACCAACCCTTTCGTTCAATCCAAGCCGAAGTACGTTGTTTCGGAAATAGTTGTAGACATTGCGGATTAGTTCCGGGGCATCCGCACTATCGCCTGCCTTTGAGAGGTAGGCATTGTTATCAAAAAGCGGGAACTGCTTTTTCCCCCCACTAAACAAACCGCCAAAATCAATGGTTTTCCATGTGTCCGACTCCGTCCGGCTAAAAACCTTTGCAACCTTTGCCGAGGGATAGAAGCTCAGATGCTCTTCCACGATGCGTTTCCGGGTAAAGGCAATCCTATAGACATACCGCATCCCATCAGGCGTGAAGAACTCCACTTCGAAACGAACAGGGGCATTTTTTGTTTTTTCCGATAGGCGGAACGGCTCATAGCACTCAATTGGGCTGCCATCCTTCAACCGCCCGGAAACACGGACAAGAAACTGCAATGCCTCGAACGCCAACAGTACATTCGACTTGCCCGAAGCGTTCGCGCCATAAATGCCCGCACTGTTCAACACGCCGATCTTTTTCCCGGCAGGATAGGAAATATTATCCAGCAGGTGGTTTCCTGGATTTTCCGCATACAGACTAAAGGTCTGCTCGTCCCGAATGGAGCGGAAGTTTGAAACGGTAAAATCAACAATCACGGCATCTCCATCGTTTATTTTCTATGTTTATAGCCGATTTCGCGCCAATAGTGCCACAAAAACGGATTATGTCCAGTCAAAAGCAAAAATTCCGGTTTCCTAATCGAACAATGTCAGCTGATCCGGTGGCGGAGCAACTGATTCGATAATTTCTTGATGCAACGGCGAAAATTCCCACCGATCATTCACGAGCTGTGCCTGACTGAAACTGTATCCTTTCAGGAAACGGCTATTTCTCATTCCATCGCCGCGATTCATCTTTTTCAGAAGGTCAACAGTAACTTGAGTGAGCTTGTATTTGCGCTTTTTTGCATTCGATCTGCCAGAACTCCCGTGCGCATGGGCATGGCGAAACGATCCAAGCAGAATATCCGCAGCATCCAAAATCAACCGTTCCGTTTCCGGCACATCCTCTCCTTCAATCCGGCAACTGTTAGAAAGAGACACATAATCGCGGGTCTCGGAGCGCAGACGGGAGAGTAGCATCTCTTTTTCAAGCGGACGCTGGTAGTGTTTTTCACGATCAAGCCAAACACCTTCGATGCAACACGGCGTATCTGGTGAAAATAGATAGTGCGCTCCGCCCTTCATCGGCAGGCAGCGGGCGTTCCTTTTCCCAATAGGTGACGTTGTGGAACACGCCCTCGACAATTTCCTTCCAAAGATCGGGATCAAAGGGCTGGCGTAGTTTTTCCTGAAGTTCTGTCCTGTCCATTTTCACCTGATCCCATTTCCCGAATCTTTGATTTGTGTCTCACAGAATAGCAACAAATCCACTTGTGTCTCATTTTTCCTGAAATATGAGCGACAAATCGGTTTGTGTCTCACAAGTGAGCGACAACGCAAAAAACCACATGACCAAGTGGTTTTCGCCCTGTACACCACAATATACGGGGCTGTCAAAATGCATCATACCCCTCGGCAATGTTCAGTAGCTGCGGAAACATATAAACAGCCGATTGGCGTCCGCGAGGTTTTACCAACGGATTGACCATTCGCCCCAACCGCCCATTCCCATCGAGGAAGGGGTGCAACGCCTCGAACTCCGCATGCAGGATCGCCAGTTGAATCAGACGGTCGGGGGCATCGCCATTGGCGTAGAGACCGGCGTATCCAGCAATTCGTCCAATTCATCCAACGGATATTTGTTAACCCGTCTTTCGCTGTTCGCGGCTGAAAACGCCTTTTTTCGGGCAGGAAATCCCGTTTTTCCCAATGTTTGCAGGGGTGCGTTTTTCAAAACGGGCTGTGGGGCAGACCTTGCCGGTTGACGAACGATTTTCCCGTGCGAAAATCGCCTCATGTATTTGAAATGCCACAAGCGGTTC
>JBDLHZ010000135.1:0-6979 GCA_039715135.1 Verrucomicrobiota bacterium | reverse complement strand
CACTATGATGAGGAAGCTTCCGAAGAACCACACAAAGGAGTAGACAAACACGGAACGAGCCAGGATTCTATCGCCGAGCGTGTATTGCGAGTTAATTCCAATAAGTTTGCTGAAGGCCACTCGGACTGTCAGTTTCTCTCGCTTGACCTCTTCTCCCTCGCGCCGGTATTTGCCGCGATGCAGCAGACGATCCATATTATGCGGTTCCTTGCAGGTCAGGAGCGAAACGACTACATATCCCAGGACGCCCAATAGTATTGCAAAGAAATACAATTCTTGTGAGTTGATTGGGAATTTTGTTGGAGACATTTCCCAGATTATATAATCGCCAAACGGGCTGGAAAGCTTCTCTAGCCAAACCGCAACAACTCCAACAAGTTCCTTTGATTCCAGCCACGGATAAATCCTTGTTTCCCATGTTTTCTGCAGAATAATGCCCGTAACCGCCAAGGTTGAACCAGCTGTCAGAGCGGTGAATGCCCCGGCAGTGGTTCCCCGTTTCCAGTACAGCCCGCCAACAATGCACGGGCCCGCTCCTCCCAGCCAGATCATTCCTGTAATCGCGAAAAACATCATGATGAAATCGATTTGGGCAAAGAATGCGGAAAAAACAAACGCAAACAGAGCAACCAGCGCAATAATCAACCGCAGGAGATTAAGATGTTGTTTCGGGGTTAAAGGTTTGCCCCGAATTGGAAGAATAATGTCCTGCACAATAATGCCACCCCAGCTGTGCAGGTAGGTGGTATCTGTTGTGAGCAACATGAATACGCACAGCGCACAAAACATGCCCATAAGGCCTATCGGGAAGATCGACCTCAATGCCATCGGCACCCTCATCTGTCCGAAAATGGTCGTGAACGTTTGGCTTGACACTTTCTTGCCGCTGGCCTCGCCGTATCCCTGCAAGGACTTGGCTCCTATGATCCGGGCTATTTCCGGATCAGATTTTTCTCGTTCAGGTTCAACCGCCTTTGCTTCTGGCACGGATTCTTCCTTTAAAAGACCCCACTTTTTCTTCGAGGCATGGATCTCGGCATCCCGCTCTGCAACTTTCGCATCTGCCAGTGCGATGTATTTTTCAAGATTCGCTGATTCTTCACCGGTAGCAACGTATTTTTCGAAATCCTCTGTCAAAGAAGCATCGTCAAATGTTTTCGTGGCATCAGCCATGGCTTTGACAGCAAGCTCCTGCCGGCACTGGGCCGCTTCCTTGGCAAAATGCCCGCCGTTCAGATATGCATACGCGCAAATGGCCAACAGGGCATATATCATCAGGGAAAAGCCGCCGCGCCACGAACCAAGTACCCCGCCCATCTTTTGTTCATGAGCGTCTTTGGCTGCAGAATTATAGCCTTGGTTTCCCGACCATGCCATTCTGTTTAAGATATTGCCGAAAATGCCGACGGATACAAAAAAGATGTTGAAATCCCGGAGCTTGTGAATGTCGAAGGGGTTGATAAAGCTTTGCCCCTCAGGCTGGTTCAAAAGCGGCGGTATGATATCATTGAACCATGAAAAACGGCTAAGCAGGTATATGCCGATTATGATATACATCGGGTAGCTTAAGATTCCCTGGATGCAGTCCGTTGTCATGATAGTGATCTGTCCTCCGAGAGACGACAGAAGGACAGCCGCCGACAAAAAGATCGCCATGCAGATCATGAATGTAGGAACCTCCCATCCCATAATGGACGTCATCACCGGGAGCCCGCAGAAATAGACAAGGAACCTCGCTCCAACCGCGGGAAAGATCGCGTAGTTAAGCACACCGGAAGTCGCTTGCAGAATACCCGCATAGATTCGGAATGGGCGATTGTATCGCATTTCAAGGAATTGCCCCATTGTCATGGCGCGAGACTCGCGATAGCGATAGATACAATAGCCTGTCAGCATGAAGATCATCGACAGTGGAGCGCCAATAGCGGCCCAGAAACCATAGGCCAACCCCGAGTTGTAATAGGCTTCGAACATTGCCGCGACACTGATCAGACCCATGCCGGCTTCGCCGTTTGCAACGGCAACCACATAGCGGCCTGCCACCCTGCCGGCAGAAAGGAAGTCGGACACTCCCCTAACATACTTCTGGGTTCGAAAACCTATGATTCCAACAAACAACAGCGGAACACAAACGATCAGCCAATCAATCCAATGCACAGCAAATACCTCTTAAGGTTGGTTTTATAACGGGTTGCAAAACGACCAGGTCGAAAGCTGTTTTTTCAGCTCACCGCCATGCTTTAATCCGATAGAACCCAGCGGGGTTTGTTATTGATGAATCACTGTGGTTGTTTGTCACCGACGTAGGCGGAACATTGGTTAAAAGGGGCGCCCATGAGCTCGATACAAGGTTGCTGCACCGCTCCAGAAGCTGTGTAGCCAGCACGCCGCCTTGCCAGCACACCTGCATGTCGGCTCCACTGGGTTCAATGTCCGTGAGCTTCAACACGGAGTCCTTGTTGGTCGGATCGGTGTCGCAAACCCACTCCTGCCACGCCAGCATGTCATCGTTGTCGGTGTCCCCAAGGTCGTCCCCCAAGCCGTGGGAGGTCAGCCACCATATGGGCGTTCCATCGGCGGTCAGGGCATTATTGGTTGTCCAGTGCCAAGTGATAATCAAATCATTGGTTAGGGTGATTTGCACGTTTGTGCCGCTGCCGCTTGCCGGCGCATGGCCGCTCATATCCCATCCGGTATAGACAAACTGGTTGATTCCCTGCACGACCGTGCCGTTGGTGAGCGAGAGGGCGATGTTGTCGCTATAGGTATAGGCATGGGTTCCAACCGCCGGATCGGCCTGTCCGTGCGCAGAGGCAATGGCTACATCGCGCGCCAGAGGATTGGTGGTCGTCACAAGCAGATCATCCAGAGCTGTCTCTTCCGCTCTGCAGGTAAAGTAATGCATCTGGTCCGGCTCGAACGACATGGAAAACCAGCTTCCGCCCGGATTTCCGGTTCCGTCGTTGGATGTCCATGCCAGAGCGTTGGTCAGCAGGATTCCGTTCAGGCGAATCTGGAAATACCGAACGCTGTTCTCAAGATCCTTCGTTTGATAATCAAGCGTATAGGTCAACCGAACCCATTCCCCGGCGGGGATGGCTACATCATCCGCCACGGTCCAGCGGTTCGATTCGCCCGCCTGATCGTAGTGCCAGACTGCGGGATGGCCGTCTAGGTTGAAACCAACCGCCGCCTGCACCCCCTCCAGAACATTCGGGTCGGTCGTTAGCGACTCGTAATAAGGCAGCACCATGTTGTCCACCCAGAGCACCTGGCCGGTAGCCATGTCGAAAAGGTTGTCCACCGTTCCGTTCACTTCCAGCACCTTGCCGTGGTTGGCGGAAGGCACCGGATAGCCACAGGCCTCTTCATAGGCTTCCAGCGACGAAATCAAAGCGCTATGGGTGGTGACCAATGCGCTCGCGGCTGAAGATGCCGACCAGCCGTCGACAGCGCCAAACACCGCAAGCCCATTCGTGTACAATTCAAAGGTTTCTTCATAGGGTATTATATTGGGCACAGTGGAGGGGTGCGGCGCGAAGGTTGCCGTTACGGTCAGATCGTTCGTTATGCCGAGATCGATCCGAGGATTGTCCGTGCGGGAGTCGCTCCAGTCAACAAAGACATAGTTGGCGTCCGGCTCGGCGGTTACCGCGGTTCCATCCTCTCCATAATCGACCAGTTGCAGGCTCATGCCGCCGATTGAACCGTTCGCACCCGCCGTGTAGGTCAATGTGTAATCGTCACTCCAGGCCGCTGCACCCAAAACACTGACGGTCTGTCCCGGTTCTATTGCGTAAATCACAAACCAATCGCCGGAAACGATGCCGTCCGCAGCCAGATCAACACCATCGGCAACTTCCAGATAGGTGTCTTCAAGTGCCCCGTCCCCCTTTTCAGTGTCCTTGATAACGTATGTTTTGTCCCTTGTCGGGAACCACACTTTTGCCCCTTCGTACCACGGCTGGTTGATGAAAGCCTGCATAGGACGGTTTGTGCGCAACCGATTCAATTTGTTTCCATCCAGTAAAGCAACCTGATGCCAACCTGCGACAAATGGAGAATAACCATCCAGATCAACCCTTAACAGATCACCCGGAAGGGAAGTTGTTCCCGTTATGGTGTACGCCTCGTTGATCTCGTTCGTACGGGTCGTGTGTATGATTAGCTCGCGTCCGGCAAGAATGTCGCCTGACGGCCAACTATTGTCGGGCTGGATAATCAAGGCGCTTTCCTGCCGGGTACCCGTGATATCGCCATCTATATCGGTTATTGTTCCGGTATAAGCCACCTGCGAATTAAGCGCGAAGCCTCCCTGGTTAAGGTAGGTTCCTCCCACCATGTGGGCTTCGATGACTTCGCTTTGGCCGTCTGTGCGCAGGAGCGCATAACGCGCATCCGTGCTCAAGCCATTTCCAAGCGACACGGCTTCGTTTCCTTCCTGAAACACGATGATGTCTTGGAAATCGTTCGTCATGTCCACCTGAAGCACCAGCACCGTCGGGTCGGCGGTTTCTATTTCACTGATCGTTTCAACTACCGGGGATTCTTCGCTATGCCATCCCTCCAGAACACGTACAAACCTGCTTTCAAGGGGCTGGCCTTGGTCAGGTTCACGTTGCTCAATAATCATATCCATGGAAGTCATGAAGCCAACATTGCCGTAAAGGATGCTATAATTCTCGAGTAGCTGTTTGATTCGCGCTATCCACGGAGCCTTGCCGCTCCAGAGGGTTGACTCACCGTTCCCGTGGGGCAAACCGGTCATGCGCGAGAAAACATGCCCTACATTTTCAGGAAAAGGGCGTTCATACTCCCCGCCGAAAGGGTCGCGTTCATAATAGTCCGCATAATCGGTTTCCCATGAGACACTCCACGGCACCTGAACGGGAACCGTTTCTTGAACATTCGTTATCTGCATGTAATTCGCGGAAACATGATCATAGGGTTCCGTGATGGACCAGGCCGTGCCCAGCGACTCATGGGAGGCCGCAACAGCCGGAAGGTCGCTCGAAACCCGGCTTCCCCAGATTGCCTGGTAGTGCTCCTGGCTATCTCCCCCGTCCAACTTGAGAATATCCACCGCATAAGGCCTTCCCAGCGGCCCTTCCACTGCAATCAAGGCTCTTCGGAAATCCTCAACGCCATTGACGCCGATACGGTCGAATGCCTTTATGCTTCTCGCTTCCAGCACCTGGAACCTGGCCGGAAGGCCACCCGTTTGTTCGCCGCCCTTGTACGCAATCAGCTCGGTGGTGCCGCAATTGTCCTGCCAGCCCCTGCCCGTGCCTTGTTTATTGACAGTAACCGTATTCTGGGCCTGCGGCCCATGTGCCCAGTACCATCCCCAGCCCTGCATGCTGTTTTCGGCTTGATCGATCACCGATGGATACCCCATGTCATTCAAGGCGCTGATTTCGGGTTTACTGAAATCGAGCGGAATATTCAGGGAGATCGCCGCATATCCGCCCGGACGTATGATAGGAATACCATCGAACCAACAGGTTGTTCCCAGGGGATCGATAGATCCATGAAGCAGTGCCCGCCCATAGACAAGGGAGAGTTCCATCCTGTGGCTGGGATCGCCGACCCTAAGCAACCCAACACCATACCCCGGCCAATTTCCGCTTGGCTTCATGGCGTTCACCATGACCTCGTTGGTGTCGGTCAGGAATTTGCCGCTGACATTGGCAGTATAAATGTGTTGATCTCCAAACTCCAATGGCAAGCCCCGCGTTGTCGTTAATTTCTCCCACTCGGTTGAAGCAAAATCAAAAAACGGATGGTCCGTCAGGAAATCGGGATAGAGGTGAAGCCATCCATCCGGATCCTGCAGGTAGGGGTAGTACCCCCGAGCGGCTGCCGAAAGCATCTCCATGTAGTTGTGAGCCCCTTCTCCGTTCATGCCGTCGTGGTAATGGTGGTTGTAAAGAACAGCCTCGTGGTTCGGAGCAGCAAAATCGATAAGATCGCTGTCTTGGGAAAGGATGCCGAGAAGCAGCATGCTCGAATAATTGGCATCCTGATAATTGGTTATAAGTTTTTGCGCAGATACGCTTTCGTGCATCATGACGATTTCCTGCAGGAGATTTGTCTCAACCTTGTGGCTTATGGCGTCGGGATCCCCATACTTCATCGTAGAGTAGTGCTTGAATGCCGGGTGATGGCGCATTCTCGCAAACGGCTCGGCCCATATGCCCTCTTCGGCCTGGGTTAGCCATCCCTTGTTGAAGGCAGGTTTCCTGCGGTTCCATACGCCCAGATAGGAGGAATCAAAAATGTTGGGGCGCGGAACAGCGTCCCATTCTCCACGCGTGAGAGGGTTTCCGTTTGTGCCTTTTGCCAAGGCGTTGAAGTAGCTCAAGGGCAATCCATAATAGGTATCTGCAACCTCATCAAGAATGATGGCCGTTTTATACGGATACAGCGGATTTGCCGTTTCGATGAATTCCGTGTTGAATTCATCAACGAGCTCGGCCATCTCCAACCAGCGTAATTGATCAAACAATGTTTTGATGAACAGCTCCCAGACCCTCCCGCCCGAGTCCGTGTAGATTGTACAAGGAACATCCGCAACGGTGCCGTCAAGGTGCTGAAACTGCAGATTGGTACTGGGCGCCAACGTATAATCCGGCGGAAAGTCCTCCGCCCGACCATACAAATTGGTGCCGCAGCATGTTGTTGTTGCATGGTACCGGTTTGTTGTATTGAGAACCAAGCTGAACGGCACAAAGTCACAAAAAGGGCAATAAGAGGACAAGGCCTTCTGGTTTTCAAACTCGTCGCCAGTGGCATATTCATCATCTGAAACCTCCATGCCCTGCACCCTTCCCAGCGGCGATATGTGACGCGGGAAATCGTTTGTCAAATCCTGGTCCAGAGGTGCCATGTTGGGAAAGAGGGTATATTCGGTTTGCTCGGATGTTCCCGGATGGCTATTGCGCCACAGATCGACCTGGTCCTGGGTCCATGCCGCAAA
>JBDLHZ010000134.1:0-7011 GCA_039715135.1 Verrucomicrobiota bacterium | reverse complement strand
TGCACAGGGCGGGGACGACCAGCATCGAAACGGCATACCCAGCCGAGATGCCGCCGACCAGGGTCAGCCCCACCGAAAAAAGCGCCGGGTGCAGCGTAAACAACAGCGCCCCGGCCCCAATGAGGGTGGTGCCGGCCGAGAGCGTTATGGCTGTGCGCGTGCCGAGGTTGAGCCCGTGCGTATAGGCATGGACGTGGAAGATGCCGTAGTCGACGCACAGGCCAATCACAATGATGCCCGAAACAAGATTCATCACATTCAGATCGGTTCCGACCGCTTTTGCGAGCACGGCGACGCTCGCCACCCCCGCAACAGCAGGAGCCAGCACAATGAGCACCTTGCGAACGCTTTTCAGCAACAGGCCCGCCACCAGCAGCACCAGTCCGAGGGCGACGAGGGTGATGCGGGTGAACTCGCGGGTATAGTCCCGCGCCAGCGACGATGCAATGGCACTGCGGGAAATCAGCACCAGCCCGGGGATTTCATCTTTCAGGTGCGCCAAGGCCGCAATGGAACCGGGCTCGTCGGGAAAAAAGGTAAAGATGCGGGTTTCGTTTTCAAGCTCGGCGACAAACCGGCTCTTGAGCTGGTTGAAGATAAAATTATCCGCCGGCCCATCCGCCCGCACCTCCGGCGCTTCCCCCTCGACTTCGCTCGGGACGGGCAGGGTCTGAAAGAAGGGATCGAAGGCATCGGACGCAAAGCCATACTGCGCCCCCTCCTCCCGGAAGAGTTCCTTCAGGTTGGCAATCCGCTCCCTGCTCCAAAACGCGTTCCATCGCCCGGCATTGGCCTTGCGGGAGGCATGCGATTTCCAGATGGGGCCAAGGCTTGCCACCTTGCCCGCACCAACCTGCTCCATCAGGGATTCGTAGAGCTTGTCGTTGAGCAGCAGCGCGCTTTCAGGATCGGATGCGGAAACCACGGCAACGGCCTGCCCCGCCCCGCCGTCGCCCCAGGTTTCCTGAAAGCGTTCCTCGGTTTCAATGATGGCCTTTTCGGTTCCGTCGAGCCGCATGATATCGCTGTCGAAACGTGCCTTCAGCGCGAACGGAATGGCGGCCGCAAGCAGCAGCGCAAAGACGGCAATGGTGACCCATGCGCGCCGCGCAGGTATTCTCCCAAGCGGCGGAAGCGCTTCGGCACCGCCTTTGGGAACAAGAAAGACCGGCAGGACAAACAGTGCGCCTGCCACGGAAAACAGCACACTGAACAAGGCAAAGAACGCGAGCTGGGTGTAGCCGGGAATCGAACTGAAAAAGAAGGCGGCAAACACGCCCGCCGTCGTCAGCGCCCCCAGCATCACCGGGCGGGCGACCGCGCGCACGGCATGGAGCGCGGAACCGGAACGGCGAACGGCGACATAGACGTGGATGCCGTAGTCCACCGCAATACCGGCAACCACCGCGCCAAACCCCAGCATCATCGGCGAAAGCGTGCCGAGCACCAGCGCCGCAATGTTCACGGCCACGAGCAGGGCCGCAAAGGGGATTAGGAAAATCAGGTTGGCGCGCAGATCCCTGAAGAAAAAGAGAAACAAAAGAACAAAGGCCACGCTGGCGATGGAGACCGTCAGCCCGACGTCGCGGCGGATCACCTTTTCGTTGCTGATGGTATGGAGGTGACCACAGACCATCTCGGCTTTGATGGAGGGCGGCAGGCTTTCCAATTGCCGATTAAGATAGTCGACCAGTGCGTGTGAACCGTCCGCATCGGTGAACGGGACATCGGTTTCCAGCACCAGCAGTACCTGCCTGCCGTCGGCACTGACAAGATGGTTGTTTTCGATGCGCATGTCGTAGCCGAAGGAGCTGGAAAGCGCGCGGATCTTTTCGATCAACGTCGTCTGGATATCGAACGGATCGCGCTGCACCATGGCGGCCATGAACGAACCTTCCGGCTTGAGCAGTTGGATATATTTCTTCCGAAGGGCACGCGCCACCCCTTCCCTTGTCGTTTGCTCCCCAAGCTGCTCTAAATCCGCTTCACCAAACAGCTCCGGAACACGTTCGAGGAGTGCACCGACATCGCGGATCATCTGCTGTTGCTCAAAGCTATTGAGCACCTGCGTCACCAGAGGCGGTTCGAGCGAGGTTGCGAAGCAGTCGACCGCTTCGAACAGTTTGGCGCGGTCGGCATCGTTGTCGGATTGCGAGAAGGCAATGGCAACCTTGGCGGAAAAGTCCAGGCTTTGAAGATGGCTCGTGGCCAATTGCGCATCGCTCCCGGCCGGAAGCATGACCTCCATCGAATGGTGGAAGGGTATGAAAAACAGCCCGCCGGAAGCGCAAAGCACCAGCGCAGCAACCCCAATGGCCACCCTGCGTGGATGGGTAGACAGGCGACTGAAGAATGCGCTGAAGCGGTCGTCAGCCATTCGGCGAAACCTCCCACTCCGAGACAGGAACCGGCTCGTTCAGCCGGGTGTCATGGAACGAGATAATGGTTTGGTCGCCACCGGCATCCTCGATGGCGATTCGTTCCACATAGCGCAGGTCGGCGCGGACGGAGATGGTTAGCCGCCGAACAACCTTGCCGACCATGCCGTCGGCCTTGGGGATGAATTCGAGCACGGGCGGTTCACTGGATTTGACGGTCAGGTCGTATTCATCCAACAGCGAAATAAAATCGCCGGAAAACCATTTTTCAATCTGCCCGATCACTTCCTCGAAGATGGGATCGCCGTTGGTTTTCATCTTCTGGACCCTGTTGCTGTCCTCGTCCCACTGGAGCGCATGGTCGCCGTCTAGCACCAACGCATAGCGGATGGGCGAATCGATGCGCCACGCTAGCTTGCCGGGGTTTTCCAGCGACAGCCGCCCGTCCATGACGATGGTACGGTCGAAGATCTTGAGTTTTTTCTCCTGCCGCAGCCGGGCCTGCACGGTCCGGATGCCGGAAAAGTTTTTCTCCAGTTCCTCCAGCAACTCTTCCTGTCCTTCACCACCAACAGCGGGAGCGGCTGACCACAAGAGAATCAACCACGAAATACACCAAATACACGAAACCCGACACACAAACCCCTTTCGTACTACTATCCGCCAACTTCTTCTTTTTTCTGCATGTTTTATCCGGCAATGCATTTTAGCAAAACAACTTAACATGGACAGTTTTTGGATCACGAATTCCGCGAATCGTACGAATGGCAGGGGTTTTAGTTCGCGAAATTCGTGTGATTCGCGATCCAACTCCTTCGAAATTCGACATTCCTTGTTCACTATTTGAAATTTGGTTGCGGCTTTGCCGTGCCGGGTATTTCGTGGTTTTAAAATTGCAGTTAGGTTCATGCAGTGGCCTCCTCCTGGTAGATCTTGATCTGCCCTTCGGCCACACGCACACCATCGCGCTCGATGGTTCCGTTCACCATGGAGAAGGCACCAAAGCCGATATCCTTGACGGCATCGATGCGCAGGCGATCATTCACGCGGACAGGCTCGTGAACCTTGAAGTTCCTGACCCCCAACAGAAAGCCGGCGGCATCCGATTCAAGGTGGCGGGTGCGGAAGCCGTTGAACAATGCCGCGGACTGGGCAAGCATTTCAACCAGGGCCACGGGATCGAGGCTCCCCTCTTCGTCGAGGAAGATGCACGATTCGTCCACCACCGCCTCGATCGAGGCCTTGCGCTCACCGAGCGACAGAAGGTTGTCGACCAACTGCATGGGCGGCTCCTGGGGGACAAGTCCTTTGGCCGGCATCGGAAGCCGGTCGATTCCTTCCTGCTTGCCGATATTCTTCCAGCAGAGCGGATCGGAGGCGAGGTAGTCGCCGGTAAGCTGGTAGGCGGCGCCCCGGCAGCCGTAGCACCCTTCGCTTTCAGGGCAAGCGGCACACGGCCCCTTGATATTTTCACGGTAGTTGCGCAGGTCCTGCATCACTTCGCTTTCGTGCAGAATGCGCTTCAGCGGTTTTTCGCGGATGTTGCCGATCGAAAGGTCGACCCCGACACAGGGCATGACCTCGCCCAGGGCATCCACATAGCACGAAAACTGGTGGCGCATGCAGCGTTCGCCGGCCAGCGGCGGTTGCGCTTTCCAGCCTTCGCCAAAGCGTTTTTCGTCGGAAGCGGAAAGGCGCGCGAACAGCTCCTCCACCCGTTCCGGCTCCACATAGAGCCAGTCGTTGCCGACCGCGCTTCCCTGCGGGGTGATCATCTCGAAATAGGGATCGATCCCCTGGTCGCGCAACCAGTTCCACATCTCCTCGAGTTCGTCGAAGTTTACCGTGCAGACCACCGAACTTATGGCCATCGCTTTTCCGCCCCCGCCATACCCGGCCTGCTTGAGGTTGTCGAAGGCATCGGCAATCACATCGTGTGCATTGGGAATTCCGCAGAGCTTGTTCTGGCGCTCGGGATCGCGCGAGTTCATCTTGAGGACAACCTTCACATCCAGCCCGGCCAGCCGCTGCGCGTTTTCGGCATCGATGTTCGAGCCGTTGGTAAACATTTCAACCTTGAGGCCCTGGTCGACGATAAAGCCGATGACCTCGAAGATATCCGGATAGATCATCGGTTCGCCGCCCAGGATAATGATGCCCTTGGCACCCAGATCCTTGGCCTGGAGAACCAGTTGCCTGAGTTCATCGAGGCTCAGTTCGTCCTGTACCTCGGTATCCTCGTAGCAGTAGGGGCAGCGGAAGTTGCAACGTCGGCTGCACTCGATTTCCATGGTCAGCAGCTGCCCCGCCGCTGAGGCGGCCTGTATCTCTTCCAAGGTGAACCCGGCTTCGTCGCAAAATGCATGGCAAGACATCTTTTAGACCCTTCCTTTCCAATATCCATTCATTCGGTGTTCCATAATCATTAAATAGATTCCAATGCGTTAATTTCGCCTTCTAAATCGTTCAGTCCGGCGAGGATTTTGTCAAACGACGGACGATAGCCAAATATCATATCCTGCATGGCATCATAATCTTTTCGCATAACGTCTACCACTCGCCCTGAAGGTATTAGCTTCATCGTTCCAGGTCTTGCCAGATCATACTGGGCCCAACCACGCGGATAGAATCGTTTCTTAAACTCCACTACGCTTTTCAGCAATCCGAGATCGGAAAGTGCACATTGTTTGACCTCGGCTTGCGCCATGAGATGCAGATCATAGTAGTGTCGCGAATAGCGTGGCGGTACCTTCGACTCTTCCGGGCGATGCGCCTCGTGGTGCAGAATTGTCGCTTTTTCCCAAAACGTGCGCTCGGCCTTAATCGCGTTGACCAGGCATGCAGGGGTTTCGAACAGGTCGGGGAACGCTTCCGCCGCATAAGAAACCACCTTATATTGCGCATTAGGGATCCACTGCGCCAGTGGCCCGATCTCCAGCCGGATTTCCGGACGCAGATATTCACCCGCAAAGCTGGAGGGATAGCAGAGATTGATCACATCCGGTGCATTCTCCTCAATTTCAGCGGAACAAACTCCGTCTACAAGACGCAGCACCTCTGGAAGAAACGTTGTAGCAATGTATTCCTGCGACTGCAACGAAACCGTTTTATTAAACGCATCCTGCTTTGTCTTGGAACGTGGAGCCATCGGGTCTTCCACGACCACCTCGTTCCAATCCAGAATCAGGTCGATGTCCTCCGAAAACCGATCAATCAGCCCGAACACCTTCGATAGTGACGTGCCACCCTTGAACAGAATCTTCGAGGCCAGAAGTTCCGAAGAAAACAGGCGGCTCAACACCCAGACCACCCAGAAGTCTTTTTCAACGGCTTCCGGCGAAAGGTTCATCTGATCGGATGCCTGCTCAAAATACAACGTCTGCTCGGGCTGTGGCAGCTTCACAAACCGGTTCATCGGGCACCCTCCTTGCCCTTTGCCAGCTCGCGGAAAACCTCTGCAACCCAAACAGGCGCAAAGCGGATATCTTTCATCAGCTGGTCACAGGCCGCCTGATCCAGACGCCGGTCGAGCAATGCGATAATCCGGTCATCCACATGCTCTTTTCCCAAATGACGCAACGCCTGAATAACCAAACCGCTGATTCGACCAGCCGTTGCCATGTTCCGTGGAGTTGTGCGTTTCAGAATAATTTGCCGCTGGCCAACCTGAACCGTACGCGAAGCACCGTCCGTCAGATAAACAACCTTCATGGGAACCTGTGTGGACAGCCCCAGCAGATTGGCGGCATACGCCCCGGACGGTTGGAGACGGATTGCCTCCCGCCCCGTTAAAGCCTTCGCTAGCGCATCGACGGAAGGAGCCAGAACCCCAAGTTTGGGGTGGGTTTTCGGATAATCATACAGCCCTCTGGCCAACCGCCGGATCTTATCTGCCTCCCGCAAACGCTGAAGGTTGGTCGATACGGTTGTTCGACTGCACATATCTTCAAAGTGGCTTGGTGTAAACACCCATCCGCAGCCATGCGACTGAATGCGGGCAAATATACGTCTACCAATGCCTTGAGGTTTTTTATTCATGATATTCTGTGACAAATAATATCCTGTTTTTGTCACAACATACGCCCGTCCCCGAACATTGCAAGCCTCATTCCCATGTCAGAAAAAACACCCTGTTTTTCTGACAGGCAGGCAAAAACCTTCAATGTGCGGATCACCGTACGTCCAGCGCGGATCATCCTCCCTCACGCCGACATCCCACTCCTTCATGTTGAACGGCGGGTTGGCCATGATGTAGTCGGCGCGCAGATCGGGATGCTGGTCGTTGGTAAAGGTATTGGCCGGTTCCTTTCCGAAATTAAAGTCGATCCCCCGGATCACCATGTTCATGGCGGCCAACTGCCAGGTGGTGTGGTTGTATTCCTGGCCGTAGATCGAAACATCGTTCACCCGCCCCTGCCGATTTTGGATAAACTGCTCGCTCTGCACAAAGAAACCGCCCGATCCAGAAAATAGTCCTGCTCCTTAATCGCGAAACTTATCCGCCGCATTCCCCTAATCGGTCGCAAAACATGGTTCTAGCTCCTTGAATCAATAAACCGCACCGGCTTCCTGGATTCCGGCGTAAACACCACCCGGCGGATATCCGCCTCGGGTTCGACAACAAGTTCGGGTT
>JBDLHZ010000133.1:0-7019 GCA_039715135.1 Verrucomicrobiota bacterium | reverse complement strand
GGTCGCAGAATACAACGGTCGCATCATACACCTTTTCCGCAACATGGTAGGCGCGAAGGTTTTCGTATCCGCCATGCGGCATCAACGGCGATCCGTCCTTGCTCATTTTGCATTCTCCATCAGTCTCATTGGTGGTCGCCTTGACTCGTCGGACGGGTCGGACACGTCGGAACCATCTATTTCCAAGGTTCCCCGGCAATCGGAACAGGTGAAACAATAGGGTTACACAAGACTTTCGACAAGAAGAATCTAAAGAAAGAATTATGTTGTTATCACAAACGACTTGCACTGGGCGGCGATTTGCGGGGAGACGCGGACGAGCAGGTCGGCGTTGGCCCCCTCGTATTCCTGCTCCAGGATCGAGGCCGATTTTTGCAGGGTTGCAAGCAGCTTGCCTTCGCTGAGCGGAATGGAGAGCCTCAGCTCGACCTTGCGCCCCTTCAGGCAATCGGCCAGTTCGTCGTAGAGCAGGTCGATCCCCTCGCCCGTCAATGCCGAAACCGCCGCCGACCTCGGGTGCAGCCGTGCCAATCGCTTCGCGGTGTTGCGCCCCTTTTCGTTGTCGATCTTGTTGAAGACGTAGAGCATCGGCTTTTCGAGCGCACCGATCTCGTCGAGCACGGTATGCACCGCGTCGATCTGCGTGTCGACCTGTGGGTGCGCGGCGTCGACCACATGCACGATCAAGTCGGCCTCCACCACCTCTTCAAGCGTGGCCTTGAACGAATCGACCAGATGGTGCGGCAGCTTTTGGATAAAGCCGACCGTATCGGTCATCAAGGCCGGCTCGTGGTTTGGCAACTCCACTTGCCGCGTCGTCGGGTCGAGCGTCGCGAAAAGCTGGTCTTCGGCAAAGATATCCGCACCGGAGAGGCGGTTGAGCAACGTCGATTTCCCCGCATTCGTGTAGCCGACGATCGATACCAGCGCCCAGCCATGGCGCTTGCGGCCACGGCGCTGCTCCGCGCGGCGGGTGCGCACCAGTTCGAGATCGCGTTTGAGCGTGCGGATCAGGTCCTGAATGCGGCGGCGGTCCATTTCGAGCTGCGTTTCGCCGGGACCGCGCAGACCGATACCGCCCTTCTGGCGCTCCAGATGCGTCCACATGCGACGCAGGCGCGGCAACAGGTATTGGTGCTGGGCCAGCTCGACCTGCAGGCAACCCTCCTTGGTCTGGGCGCGCTGGGCGAAAATATCGAGAATCAGCTGGGTGCGATCGAGCACACGAGTCTCGAACACGTTTTCTAGGTTGCGACCCTGGGCGGGGGTCAGGTCGTCGTCGAACACCACCATTGAAACGGGGGTTTCCTTGATCCAGTCGGCAATTTCCTCGGCCTTGCCGGTGCCGATATAGTGCCCCGCCTTGATCTTTTGCTGGCGGCAAAGGAAACGCCCAGCAACGGTTGCCCCCGCGCTTTCCACCAACTGCGCGAGTTCATCCATGGTGTCCTTGACCTTCCATTCTTCCTCGTTGCGGAGAACAACCCCGACGAGGAGAACGGTTTCAGCACCGCTATTCTGTGTTTCAAGCAATTCAGACATTCGTAACTTCAGTTTTGTTAACCACGAAACACACGAATCACACGAAAACTGCTCCGCCGGCAAGCCTTTCGTGTATTTAGTGTATTTCGTGGTTCATATCTCAAGAGAAGTAGCTCCATGTTTTTTCCATGCGCTGGAGACGGCGGCGGCAAGTTTTTCCAAGGGCTGGAACTCCGCAGTATCGATCCATTCGACATTAAGTTGGTTTCGGAACCATGTCATCTGGCGCTTGGCGAGCTGGCGGGTGCGGATGACGGTTTTTTCCTTGGCCTCTTCGAGCGTCGTTTCGTTTTTTAAAACGGCAAAGGCTTCGGCATAGCCGATGGCTTGCAATGCGGTGGGCGACAGGTCGAGCTTGATCAACTCTTCCGCTTCGCCGAGCAGGCCCTCGGCATACATTTGCTCGACGCGCTGCTCGATGCGCTTGTGCAACGCTTCGCGCCCGACGCGCAGGCCGACAAGGGTTGGCTTGGACTTCGAGTTCCAGCGACCTTCGTACCGCAGGCGGCTCGCCTGCCTGTCCGCAGAAGCCGCCGAGCCGGCGGCGGTACGTTCAAGAATACGGACGAGGCGGCGCGGGTTTTGGCGATCGTCTTCGGTGAGTTGGCTGTAGAGTTCGGAGGCCTCTTCCTGCGCGCGCTTTTCCAATGACTGGAAATCGAGTGCTTCGAGTTCGGCGCGGAGTGCGGTGTTTTCGGGCGGTACGTCATCGAAACCTTCCGTGAGGCATTTGATGTAGAGGCCGGTTCCACCCGAAACGATGATTTCGCGCCCTGACTCAAAAGTGGGTCGCACCGCGTCAAGATAGCTGGCAACGCTGAATTTATCGGTGGGCTCGGCAAGGTCGATGCCGGCATAGTCCGCTTTCCCGCGCGCGACGGCGGAGGGTTTGGCGGTACCGATGTCCATTCCCCGATAGATGTTCATCGAGTCGGCGGAGACGATCAACTGCCCCCCGCGCTCGGCAAGATATTGCGCGACCGCGCTCTTGCCGGAAGCAGTTGGGCCAACCAAAAAGAAGGCGCATGGCGCATGGTGCTTGGCGCTTAGCATGGAACTAGGCATCGCCCTGCCCCATGCCCTCTGCGCTATGCTTTTTCTCCTTGGGAGAAAAAAGGTTGGTGATGATATAGAGGCCGACGGCGATGCAGATGGCGGAGTCGGCGACATTGAACGAGGGATAGTGGTAGGTGCCGAATTGAAAGTCGAGAAAGTCGGTGACCCAGCCAAAGCGGATGCGGTCGATCAGGTTGCCGACAATGCCGCCGACCATCAACCCAAGCAGGATCTTGTGCAAAAACCGTTCCTGGAGAAAGGAACGGCGGTAGATGACAAGTAGCGCAAGAACGGCAACGGAGATGAGGATCAGAACAAGGCCATGCCCGCTGAGGATATTCCATGCGGCACCGTCGTTGCGGACATAGGTTAGGTTGAAGAAACCATCAATAACGGGTTGCGATTCGCCGTAGACAAAGGCGGAGCGTATCCATTGCTTGGTGAACTGATCCAACAGAACAACCGCCAGTCCAAGCAGGAGTACAAGCATGCTGTCCGCTCCAGTTGGCTACCCGCGGATCGTCGAGCCGAACGGGCGATAGGTAATGCTGCCTTTTTCGAGCTCGGATTGCGTGGCAATGGTGTAGCGCACGTAGGGCAGGGCCTGCAGGCGTTCGATGTTGATAGGCTCGCCGCTGATTTCGCAGATGCCGTAGGAGCCGTCTTCAAGGCGGCGGATCGCGGCATCGATCTCGAAGAGCACATCCTGCTCGGAACTAAGCTGGTTGAGCGCAAACTCGCGATCAAAAGTATCGGTGCCTTGGTCGGAGAGGGATGGATCACGCTCGGTCTGGCTGAGCGAATCGCGTGAGATGGAGGAAATTTCGCCCGAGACACGCTCGCGCAACAACAGCAGGCGGTTGAGTTGATCCCGAAGCTGCTTGATCTTGAAGTGCTTGTTCCTGGCAATCTTGCCGCTCAACGGGGTTCCTCCAGATACGGCGACGGAAGAGGCGGTCTTCCCGGAGGCCTTTTTTGCGGGAGTCTTTTTCTTTGCAGCAACCTTCTTTACAGGTGCCTTCTTCGCGGCTTTCTTTTTCACAGGCTTCTTCGTGGCCGCCTTTTTAACAGGTTTCTTCTTGGCGGCAGCTTTTTTCGCAGGTGCCTTCTTTGCAGTTTTTTTCGTAGCCATTTTCGCTATCTCTCCCGTCCAAAAATTGATCCGATTCGGATTAAAGGGTTGCGTATTTATCATCTGCCCACCCCCCTGTCAACCCACATATGGGATTGGTTTTTTGGATAAATGGACTGCGGGATTAATGCTTCTTTGGCCGCGAACTCAACATGGTGCCGAATCGGATTCACTTTCCGTGCCCCACCCCGGTCAACACACATGTGCGCCGACCTTATTCGTCGGGCAAAACGGACAGCGTCAATCATTCTTCGTCAGCAGATCGAATGAACTGTTTGAAACATGGGGTTGCAACGGTCTCGGCTGGAAACTCGCAGAGATATACCGACTCCGATATGTCATTTGTCCTGATACTTCCGCAACTGCTTCCGTGAAAGAACGGTATAATCGGTGCAGTTTATCGAAAAGATCCCAACCGGCAGAACGTTTGTTTTCTTCAGTTTCTACAACCAAGGGAATCGGGGTGTTGTCGGGAACCTGTCTTGTTGCGACCGGTGCATCTACCATCTCGACGATCTCTGTTTTCTTTATCGGGATTATCTCAGCAACAGCCTTTTCTTGTCGCGCCGTCTTGTCCTGCATAGCTTCAGCGACGCTGGAAGCTTTGCGCGAAGGCGGATTGGCCGGAGATTTCTTTGCAGGCGCTTTCTTAGTGGGTGCTTTCTTGGTGGGTGCCTTCTTCGCAGGCGCTTTCTTAGTGGGTGCTTTCTTGGTGGGTGCCTTCTTCGCAGGCGCTTTCTTCGCAGGTGCTTTCTTCGCGGGGGCTTTTTTCGCAGGAGCCTTCCTGGCCGGAGATTTCTTGGCAGGTACCTTCTTCGCAGGGGCCTTTTTCGCGGGTGCTTTCTTCGTGGGCGCTTTCTTGGCGGGGGTCTTCTTTGCGGGAGTTTTTTTGGAGAGGGTCTTCTTCGCTGCCACCTTTCCTTGTCGCGCCGAAGCCTTGCGCGAAGGCGGATTGGCCGAAGTCTTTTTTGAAGATGTCTTTTTCGCAGGAGCTTTCTTTACTGCGGCCTTCTTCTTCGCGGGTGCCTTTTTTCGCGCTGTAGTCTTGCGCGAAGACGGAGTTGCAGTTTTCTTAGCGGCCATTTTCTCTCTCCATTATTAGGCGGTTGAAATAAACAACGTGCATGGATACCCATTCAGTATCCACTCGGTTCCATTCACTCCGTCCAACAACCCTGTCTTGCAGGAAAGAGCAAGTGTCTCCGACTTGATATAATCGAGATAATTAGCAACTGCCGTGCCAACCGCTTCATCGCCGCTAAACGCAATGTGAATGCGCTGCGTGATCTCCAAATCCATCTCTTTGCGCAGGTTCTGGATCTTGTTCACAAACTCGCGCGCCAGCCCCTCGGCAACCAGATCGTCGTTAAGCTGCGTATCGAGGCCAACCACCAGCGAACCCTCCGCACTAACCGCCAGACCCTCCTTCGGGTTGCGTACCACTTCGATGTCGTCATTGGTCAATTCAATGGTCTTTCCGTCCAGCTCGACCTCGACGGTCTCACCGCCCGAAATCGTGGAAATTTGCTCGTCGGATAGGCTATTGATCAGCGGAACCGCCTTCTTCATCAGTGGGCCGAGCTTGGGACCAAGCTGCTTGAAGTTGGGCTTGGCCTGGATCGTGGCTAGCTCCGAGGAATCGGTCGAAAACTCGACTTCGCGAATGTTCAGCTCGTCGGAAATGAGGCTTTCCAATTCCTGGATATTGGCGAGCAGCTTTTCGTCGTCGCACACCACGTGCATCTTCGCGAGCGGCTGGCGGTTTTTCAGCTTGTATTCCGCGCGCAGCGCACGCCCCTGCTCCACCGCGCTCATCACAACGGCCATCTGGCCTTCGAGCACTTCGTCGCGCTTCGCATCGGCCGCGGTCGGAAAGTCGCATAGATGCACCGACTCCGGCATGTCGGAGGGGCGACCATGAAGGTCGCCCTTACTGAGATTCTGATAGATTGTTTCCGAGATGAAGGGCGTGAACGGCGCGGCGATCTTCGAGAGGCCGAGAAGCACGTCGTAGAGCGTGGAATAGGCCTGCATCTTGTCGGTATCGTCCTCGCTCTTCCAGAAGCGACGGCGCGAGCGGCGGATGTACCAGTTGGTCAGGTCTTCGATAAATTGCACGAACGGGCGAACCGAAGCCTGCAGGTCGTAGCGATCCATCGCCTCGGTCACCTGCTGCTCCAACCGCGCCAGCGAACTCTGGATCCAGCGGTCCATCAGGTTGTCGCGCTCCGGCACGGACTTTTCCGGTGTCCAGCCGTCAATATTGGCGTAGGTCACGAAAAAGCTGTAGGCGTTCCACCATGGCAGTATCAGGTGGCGGAGCGAATGCTTCACGCCCTCCTCCGAAAGGCGGAGCGATTCGGCGCGCACCACCGGCGAATAGATCATGTAGAGGCGCAGTGCATCGGCGCCATATTCGTTGATGACATGGATGGGGTCGGGATAGTTCTTGAGCCGCTTGCTCATCTTCAGGCCGTCCTCGGCCAGCACCATTCCATTCACCACCACATTCTTGAAGGCCGGCTTGTCGAACAGCGCGGTCGAAAGCACCATCAGCGTGTAGAACCAGCCGCGGGTCTGATCCAGCCCTTCGGCAATGAAATCCGCCGGAAAGTTGGCCTCGAAATGTTCCTTGTTTTCAAAGGGATAGTGGTTTTGGGCGTAGGGCATCGAACCGGATTCAAACCAGCAGTCGAGCACCTCCGGTGTACGCTTGTAGGTCTTGCCATCCTTTTCGATGACGACGTTATCAACGTGGTGCTTGTGCAAATCCTCGACCTTTTGACCGGAAAGCCCCTCCAACTGCTCGACGGACGAGATGCAGATCATATCGTCCTTGTCTTCGACATTCACCCACACCGGGATGCATGAACCCCAGAAGCGGTTGCGGCTGATATTCCAGTCTTTGGCGTCGGCCAGCCAGTTGGCAAAGCGCTTTTCGCCGACATAGTCCGGCGTCCAGTGGACACCCGCGTTGTTCTTGAGCATCCGTTCGCGCAAGTCCTCCACCCTCACATACCACGCGTCGATGGCGCGGTAGATCAGCGGCGTATCGGTGCGCTCGCAGAAGGGATAGCTATGCTGGATCGTGCTCTGGTGGATCAGCTTGCCGCCGTGCTTGAGCGCCTTGATGATCGCCTTGTCGGCATCCTTGCAGAACTGCCCAGCATAGTCGGGCACGAGCTTCGTAAACCTGCAATCCTCGTCGAGCGGATCGACCAGCGGAATGTCGTAGGTGCGGCAGATGCGGTAGTCGTCCTCGCCATAGGCTGGTGCCATATGCACGATG
>JBDLHZ010000132.1:0-7035 GCA_039715135.1 Verrucomicrobiota bacterium | reverse complement strand
AATTCAACAACCTGTTGCTAGGCTTGCTACTCGCTGGGAATGATCCTGCGGAGACCGTTTGCCTATAGGTTGCTGATTCGACCGATTTGATAAACCTCCGCAGAGTCCTGCGGAGGTTTTTTTATTGGAACCACGGATGAACGCAGATGGACTCAGATAAAGATCAGTGTGAATTTGTGTCTATCTGTGGTTCAAAATATTGGTGTAGGTTTTTGTTTGAATGGAATGGATAAGGTAACCGGGGTTGTTTAGGTTAAGCCCCGGTTTGTAGCACGGGCATCTTGCCTGTGGATTCATGGGCTGGAAGCCCATGCTACGAAGGAGAGGAAAATGAGTGTACCAAAATACAGGATTCCGGAGATGGTCAATCTTCCCGACCGCCAATGGCCAGCGAAGAGTATCATTAAATCGCCGCAATGGTGCTCGGTGGATCTTCGCGATGGCAACCAGGCGTTGCCCGACCCGATGGATCCGGATCAGAAACTCGAATATTTCAAGATGCTTTGCGATATCGGCTTCAAGCACATCGAAGTCGGCTTCCCGTCTGCCAGCCAGGACGATTTTGATTTTTTCCGCCGTTTGGTCGAAGAAAACCATATTCCCGACGATGTGTTCATCATGGGGCTCACGCAGTGCCGGCCGCATTTGATCGAACGTACCTTCGAGGCGCTCAAGGGATGCAAGCAGGCCATTGTGCATGCCTATATCGCCCCGTCGGATCTCCACATGACGCAGGTGTTTGGTCTCGACCGCAAGGCGACCATCGAGACGGCAGTGGCCTCCACGAAGCAGATCCGCGAACTTGCCGATGCGATGCCGGAGTGCGATATCCGCTACGAGTTTTCGCCAGAGGAATTCACCGATACGGATCTCGAATTCGGCCTCGAAATCTGCGAGGCGGTATTTGAAGCGTGGGGCAAGGCTACGCCTGAAAAGCCGCTCATCATGAATCTTCCGGCCACGGTCGAGCGCAGGCCGCCGAACCACTATGCCGACATGATCGAATGGTTCTGCCGCAATTTTTCGCAGCGCGATTGCATCACCGTGTCGCTCCATTCGCACAACGACCAGGGCATGGCCGTGGCCGCCACCGAGCTTGCGCTCATGGCGGGTGCCGACCGCGTGGAGGGCACGCTCTTTGGGCACGGCGAGCGCACCGGCAACGTGGATTTGGTGACGTGCATCAACAACCTCTACTCGCGCGGCATTGAGACCGGCATGGATTTTTCCGATCTTGCGCATGTGGCGGAAACCGTTGAGCGCCTGACCGGCATGTCGGTCTACTACCGCCAGCCGTATGCGGGCAGCTATGCGTTCACCGCATTTTCCGGTTCGCACCAAGACGCGGTCAACAAGGGCGTGCACAAGCTCGCCGAGGCACCTGAACGCTTCGGCATGGGTTGGAAGGTGCCGTATCTCCATGTCGACCCAGCCGACCTCGGCCGCAAGTTCGAGCGGCTCATCCGCATCAATTCGCAGTCCGGCAAGGGCGGGATTGCGTGGGTGCTCGAACAGGATTTCGGCATTGAGATTCCCAAGGCGATGCAGCCCGAACTCGGCAAACATGTGCAGGCCTACAGCGAGTCGGTTGGGCGGGAAATCAGCGCCGACGAGGTGCATACGGTTTTCCAGAACGAATTCGTTGCGCCGGAAGGGCCGTACGAGCTTGTCGGATACTGGCCGCGTCCGGACGATAAGGATCCGACCTTCATTCATGGCGAAGTCAAGGTGAAGGTGAATGGTGAGGAAATGAAGGTCGAGGCCGATGGCAACGGGCCGATTTCGGCTTTCGTGGCTGCGGTCAGGAAGGTGGTAGATGTCGATTTCAGTGTCGACGACTACCACGAACAGGCGATCGGAAAGGGGGCGGACGCGCAGGCCTTGGCCTATGTCCCGCTCAAGCTCGTGGGCAATGGCGTAATCTTTGGTGTTGGTGCCGACTCCAATATCGACCAAGCCGCCGTCCGCGCCATTGTCGCCGGCCTCAACCGCATCGCGAAAACATAATCGTACTCGTCCTTCGTCCCTCGTCCTCGGTTTCTGGATCGATGACGAAGGACGAGAATTGTCGAGGGCGAGGACGAATGAAGGGAGACAGAATTATGCAGTTAAGTGGACACACAAAGCCGTTTGCCGTGCTGGGGCACCCGATCGGGCACACGCTTTCGCCAGTGATGCACAATGCTTCGATGCAGGAGCTGGGCTTCGACGGCATCTACCTTGCTCTGGATGTGCATCCCGATCGTTTGATGGAAGTACTTCCGGCAATGGAACTGATGGGCTTTGCCGGGGTCAACCTGACCGTGCCGCACAAGGAGGTTGCCTTCCACGGGCTGGAAAAGCTCGATGAGAGCGCTAAGCTGTTTGGTGCGGCCAATACGGTTGAGTTCACCGAAGACGGCATGGTGGGTCACAACACCGATGGCTACGGATTCCTCAAGGCGCTGGAAGAGGCGTTCGGCAAGATGGTCGAAGGCGATGCCGTGTTCGTGCTTGGTTGCGGCGGGGCGGGGCGGGCAACCGCGTTGCAGGCGGCGGTGGAGGGGGCAAAGTCGCTTGTTCTGGCCGACATCGATGCGGAGCGCGTCCAAAAGCTAAATGATGAAATAAGCGTTCTGACCCCTCATGTGGAGGTGGCTCAAGTCTTGGACAAGTCCCGGCAAATCGAGCTGTGCCGGGAATGCGATCTGGTGGTACAGGCCTCGCCGGTCGGCATGAAGAAGGACGATCCTTCGCTATTGCCGCCCGAAGCGTTCCGCGAAGGACAGTGCGCATTCGACCTGATCTACATGTATCCTGAAACCGCTTTTCTGACTACTGCGCGCGGGGCTGGCGCACAGATTGCTAATGGTCTGGGCATGCTTTTGCATCAGGGTGCGCGCGCCTTTGAAATATGGACAGGTACCGAGCCGTCCGTTCCCGCGATGCGTAAAGCACTCGAAGAAGCTGTATATAAATAATTTTCCACCACCCGCTACGTCCGCCTTCGTAGAAACTACGGCGCGACGAGCTAGAGGCCACAGAGCATGTGGAGAGCACCTCTGTGTCCTCAAAGGGGCGAAGCGAGTGGGTGGTGAAAACAGATTGGATAGCGAATGACGTTTATTGATTGGTATTTCACGGTGGTGGTGTTCTTGTTTGGTTCCTGCTGGGGCAGCTTCCTGAATGTTTGCATCTATCGCATCCCGGCCGAGCTTTCCGTCGTCAAGCCGCGGTCGCGCTGCCCGAAGTGCATGACCAACCTTGCATGGAAGGATAACATCCCGATATTCGGCTGGATTGCACTGGGCGGGAAATGCCGTTATTGCAAGGCACCGATCTCTGCGCGCTATCCCTCCATCGAGTTGCTCACAGCCATTTTGTTCACGCTGGTTTGGCTGCGCTTTCCATATGATCTATTGCTTGCACCCTATTGGCTGATGGTTTTCGGGCTGGTGCTCGGAACCTTTGTTGACATCGATGAAATGTGGTTGCCCGACCGCTGCACCATCGGCGGCATGATTATCGGGCCAATATTCAGTTTCCTGATTCCGGCCATGCATGGCGTGGAAGGGCATATGGCCGGGTTGGTCCAGTCGCTCATCGGCATGGCTTTTGGGTTTGGATTGTTCTGGGGGATTTCCGTTTTGGGCCGCTTGATGCTGAAGAAAGATGCAATGGGCTTCGGCGACGTCAAGCTGATGGGGGCGCTGGGTGCCTTCCTTGGCCTGGAGTCCGTGATTTTCATCACGTTTGTCTCTTCACTGGTTGGTGCGGTTATCGGCATCTCTTTCATTGCAATGGGCAAACGGGAATTGCAGAGCAAGATACCGTTCGGGCCATACATCGCGCTCGCGGCCATCATTTGGATGCTGGGTGGCTCCGGTTGGTGGGATGCCTATGCGGACTGGGTGACCGGCGCAGCGGAATATTGAGAGCAGGCGAGCCGCCTGCGATACGATGGCGGCAGCACTGTACCGCAGGCGGCTCGCCTGCGCAGGCACAAAAAAAGCTCCCGTGCAGGGAGCTTTTTTCGTTCGAGCCAAACCTAGTATTAGTAGGAGCGGTTGCTCGGGCGGGAGTTTTTCAGCCGTTTTTTCTTTTCACTCGGCTTTTCGTAGCAACGCTTCGCGCGCATGGTCTTGAGGATGCCCTCCTTGTCCAGCGCCTTCTTAAGGCGACGCAATGCGCGATCCACGCTTTCGCCCCGGCGTACTTTTACTTCACATGTTTCCTGTGCCATATCTAGATTCACCTCCCCCGATCGTTTGGGGTTCGTTTGAGAGTCGGGGAACCTAGTGCAGCCCCTGCACGATGTCAAGCGGGATATGCGATCCGAGATTCGCGTGATGCGGGATGTACCGCAGGCGGCTCGCCTGCCACGTTGCTCCTTCGTCCTCGTCCCTCCTCCGCGTTCTCGGAAAACGGATCGAGAACGAGGACGAGTTCGATGGACGAGGACGATTGCCAACAATCCATGCCTGAAGAGGTTAGCCCTCTTTGGCGGCCTTGGCCGCTTCGGTGATTTTCGAGGCGAGGTGCGATGGCACCTGCTCGTAGCGGCTGAACTCCATTTCGAAGGAGCCTTGGCCGCTGGTGATCGAGCGCAGCTCGGAGCAAAACTTGAAGGTTTCCGATTGCGGCACATCGGCTGAGATCGTTTGCAACCCATCCTCAGGCCCCATGCCGAGAATACGGCCGCGCTTGGTGTTGAGCAGGCCGCTGATATCGCCCATGAACTGGTCGGGCACGATCACCTTCATGGTCATGATCGGCTCGAGCAGCACGGGGTTCGATTTTTCGATCGCTTCGTGCAGCGAGCGTGCGCCGGCAATCTTGAAGGCGACCTCGGAGGAGTCGACGTCGTGGTACGAGCCGTCGTACAGCTCGACCTGCACGTTGATGACCTCGGCTCCGACCAGCGGACCCTTGTTCAGCCCTTCCACAAAACCTTTTTCGCAGGCGGGGACAAAGTTGCCCGGAATCGAGCCGCCGACAATCTTGTTGAGGAACCACGCTTCATCGGAGGGATCGCGCGGGCGGATGCGGATGTAGCATTCGCCATACTGGCCGCGCCCGCCGGACTGCTTCTTGTGCTTGTAGTGGCCTTCGCCGCTGCCGGTGATGGTTTCCTTGTAGGCGACCGACGGGGTGTGGTGGGTCATTTCCACGCCGCTGCGGTTCTTGATGTGTTCGAGGGTGACGTCGAGGTGCATGTCGCCCATGCCCCAGAGCACCAGTTCGTGCGTCTCGGTGTTGTGGTCGAGCTTGGTGGAGGGATCCTCCTCGGTGGCGCGGTGCAGGGCCATGCCGATCTTGTCGGCATCGGCCTTGTTCTTTGGCTCGACGGCATAGGCCGCGACCGGCGACGGGAAGACGATCGGATCGAATTGGATGTCCTTTCCGGCGGCGCAGAGCGAGTCGTTGAGGTAGGTATGCTTGAGCTTGGTCAGCGCAACAATGTCGCCGGCCTTGGCTTCCGCGGCTTCGGTGGTCTTCTTGCCGTCCACATAGAGGATCGTGCTGGTTTTTTCCTTCTGGTTCTTGGTCGGGTTGAAGATTTCCGTGCTGGGCTTGAGCACACCGCTATAGATGCGCACAAACGTCAACTGCCCGATGAAGGGATCGTTGAAGCAGCGCCAGACCTTGCCGGAGAATGGCTGGTCTTCCCCGGCGGAGATTTCGTTGCCCTCCGCGCAGCTGACGGGATAGTCGTGCGGCGACGGGAAGAGGCGGCTGATGGAGTCCATGGTCTCCTTCACGCCCATGTCGGCCTTGACCGAAGTGGCGAAGACCGGAATAAGTTTCGCGTCGTGCACGGATTTGCGCAAACCTTCGGAAAACTCGTCGACGGTCAGTTCCTCTCCCTCGAAATATTTTTCCATCAGCGAGTCGTCGGTTTCAGCCGCCAGCTCGATCAGATGGTCCTTGATCGCCTTTACGCGATCCGCCAGTTCCTCTGGAACCTGGTCGGCCGGGGTGTTGAGAAGGTCGCAGACCTTGCCGTCGGAGGTCGGCAGCACCATCGGCACACAGCGGTCATCGCCCCAGCGGTCCTTGATTTGCATCAGGGTTGTGTCGAAATCGGTGTCGTCCTTGTCGAGGCAGGTGATGGCGATGCCGCGCGGCAGGTTGCGTTTCTCCGTGGCCTTCCATGCGCGTTGCGTTCCGACCTGAATGCCTGAGCTGGCATCGACGGTGATGAGGGCGGCATCGGTGATTTCAGCGGCGGCGACCATCTGGCCGATAAAGTCGGCGAAGCCGGGGGTGTCGATCATGACGAGGCGGCGGATCTTGCCGCTGGCAGCCGTGTAGACCCCGTCGAAGGGTTTGGCCCAAATGGAGATTTCATGGGCTTTTTCCTCCTCGGTCCAGTCGGCCACGCTGGTGCCGTTTTCCGGAGAGCCCACCCGGTCAACCTGGCCCAGCTTGAACAGGATGCTGTCGATCAACGAAGTTTTTCCGCTCCCCGTGTGGCCCATAAGGGCAAAGTTGCGGACACTATCAATAGGGATGTTTTTCATGTTCCTCTCCTCTTGCTATTCAATTGTCTATCGATCCCGTTGCCGTGCAGTTGTTAAAAGACGGGAAGCATCGAAAAGTACCTATCCCGACCCGGCATTTCAAACCATTTCCCCGTTTTCCTTCGGCTGCGGTTTATGCATTTTGCGGGGTTGCATTCATTTTCGCATTTTCCCATTGTTCGGAGCCCATGAAAAAGAGGCTGTCCAAATTTGAGCTAATGGCGCCCGCAGGCTCGTATGCCGCGCTCTCGGCGGCGATCCGCGCCGGGGCGGATTCGGTCTATTTCGGTGTCGACAAGCTCAACATGCGTTCGCGCGCCGCCAGCCCGTTTGGACTCGGCGACCTGCGGCGTATCGCGCGCATCTGCCGTTGGTGCGGGGTGCGCTCCTACCTTGCGCTCAACGTCATTGTCTACGACGACGAACTCGAAATCATGCGCGAGATCTGCGCCGCCGCCAAGGCCGCGAACATCGATGCCGTCATCGCCTCCGACATTTCAGCTATCGAACATGCCCGCTCCATTGGCCTCGA
>JBDLHZ010000131.1:0-7101 GCA_039715135.1 Verrucomicrobiota bacterium | reverse complement strand
TCGGCAAATCCATCGGTCAGGGTCTGCTCCAGCCAGTCGCGGTCGATTTCCTTTGAGAAATAGTAGACTGGCTCGACGATATCGGTTTCATCCGTCACCAGACCATCACGGCGTGCAAGTTCCATCAAACCGGTTCCCGGCAGGATGCGGATGCCCATGAACATGAAGTTGGCGGTCTGCCGCAGGTTGCGGATGTTTTCGATGCCTTCGGCCACCGTCTCCTTCGTTTCGCCGGGGCCGCCAAACATGTAGTAGTGCGCCGTCGTCACCCCGTGGCGAAGGAACAGCTCGTTGCATTCGACCACGTCGTTCCAGTTGAAATCCTTGCCAATCCCCTTGAGCGTGGCATCGGTGGAGGCGTCGGCCCCAATCTCGGCGGCATCGAGCCCGGTCTGCTTCATCTTGGCCACGATTTCATCATCGAGATCGCCGCCGGGCGAGAAAAAGGCCGTCCACGGAATGTTGATCCCGCGGCGAAGCATCTCCTCGATCACCTCGCGGTATTTCCCATCTGAATCGTTGAAGAGCGAATCGACAAAAAAGATATAGCTATCCTCGCGATCCGCCACCAGTCGTTCAATATCATCCACCACGTTCGACGCATGGCGCATCCGCAGTTCCCGGCCTTCCAAAAAGGGATAGGAGCAGTAGATGCAATGCTTGTCGCAACCACGCTTGGTCTGGATTGATATCGTCTTTCCATGCGCCATGTAGAAATCAACCATCACTGAATCGTAGTAGGCCGACGGAATGGCACTCTTTTCCAGTTTTTGCGGCGCCCGCAATATCCGCTCCTCCGGCAGGTTGCCGGATTCGACAGCATCCATAAAGAAGCACATCAGCACTTCGCCTTCGCCCACCACGCCATAGTCGGCGCCGGTCTTTTCCAGAATCTCCCCGGGCATGATCGAGAAGGCCGAACCGCCAAGGATGATTTTTGCGGCGGTGGTTTCGCGCACGGATTCGACAATCTTTTGGACGCTGTCGATGTAGCGGTGCTCGTTCGCCGCATTCACGTTGTCGATATTCCGCAGCGAAAGCCCCACCACATCCGGTTGCACCGATTCAACCCGCGCCTTCACCGCATCGAACGAACAGTCGTTTTGGAGGAAATCGAACATTTCCACCTCGTGGTCCACCTGCTTCAAGGCGGCGGCCACCATGCCCATCCCGATCGGATAGACGGGATACGGGGAGGTCTCCCAGTTGGTGGAGATCAGTAAAATTTTCATCTTCTGGATTCCTGCTTGATGGCGGCGAAGAAGAGGTAGGACTGCATGAGCGACTGGCTGACCGCGTTTTCGTCGAACAGATCCACCTGCCCACTCAACTCCTGATCGGTGAGCTGAAACAGCAGTTGAATCTCCTGCCAATCCGAAACCAACGCTTTTTCTTCGTTAAAACGGATGGCTTCAGGATTCCGGTTAAACTGTTCAAGAAAGGCGGCGGGCGAGCCGTTGAACTCCATGGTTTTTGGGGAGCTGTAGCCGAGGGTTTCGAGCAGTTCCAACGCATTGTCGCGCAAACCGCCCTTTTGAAAGGCCTGAAGGCGTTGTTCAATTTTCACTTTGAGATCCGTCATTTTTAACCCTTTAAATCCGAGGCTGTTTTTGGCATATTAACCCTATGAAAACGCTGGCAAAACATAATCCCTACCTGCGCGACAAACAACTCCGCCACCGCATGGTTGAAGACAGTGTGCGCGAGTCGTCGATTTTCGAGGGAGCCAAGTGTTTTCATTCTCCTACCTCCGCCAAACGGGCTGTAACGCACTCCCGGAAAAAGATGGTCAGCGGCACATAATCCTGTCCGTAACCGGCAGTCACTGCACTCAGATAATCCTGTTTTCTTTTCAGCGAGCCTTTGCCGGAAAAATCATAAAGGGGCATGGGATACCCCGCCTGAAGGAACATCAGGTCAGCCAGCCAGCGGGCAAGCCGACCATTCCCTTCCCGGAATGGATGAACCAGCAGTAGTTCGGCATGAACTGAAGCAACCTGTTCCGCCACGATCTCTAACGATGCCGACTTGCAAGGGGTTAATTTAGACAGGAGCTCATCCTCCAGCCAGGCCATGTTCTGTGGAACCCGAAATGCGGGTGGCCAGCGAAACTTGCCTTTTTGCATCTCAACCGTACGATAACGTCCCGCCCATTCGTAGATCTCTCCCAGCCAGTCCTTGTGCATCCGGCAGATCAAATCCGCCGAGAACGCCGTTTCATTTGTAATGATTTCCAGATACTGCTCCTCCGCCACAACCAGCGCATCGGCCTCGACTCGATCCATTTCCGTCTTTAACCGAATCTCCTTCAGATTGCGTAGCACTCGTTTTCCAGAGCCGGGCTGCCATTCGCCCTCAATCCCAGGGTCTCGGTATCTGGAGGGATTCCGGCTGGTTTGGAGCCCGTCGGCAACCCGCTTCTTGAATGTCTTGGAGATGGATTTCACTGTCTTGTCCAAAAGTTTGTTATAAACCGCCAAATAGAAAGCGGAGATGATCGATTGATCCCAACTTCTCTTTCAGGGCGTGGTGGGCGTAAATCGTGAAGTAGGCCGAAACAAACGATAATTTTGAGCCTGACTGGATCTTTTCCTTCAGAAAATCCCCGACACCCCCCCGGTTGTGATTATCCCGAATCCCTGAAAAGTGAACTGAATTCATGCCTTTCCCCCTGTTTTCACCGAGCCGCTTCTTCCGATGTCCACTGCTTGCGGCGGAGGCGGGGCGACTTGTAGGTGCCGTCGGCGATCTCGCGCTGGATGACATCCATGTAGAGTTTGCCCATTGCCAGCTCCTTGCCGCCCGGGCCATAGAACGCATCCCATGCATACTGGTGCATTTCATCCAGCTTTTCGGCCGACATCTTCGCTGGCTTGAAGACCGTTTGGGATCCGGTGTATTTGAGCCAGTCGTTGTGAAGAATGCGGCCATCCTTCTCCATCTCGGCGCGGATCGGCGTATGCGGGAACGGCGTCATAATGGTAAACTCGGCCAAGTCCAGCTCCACCTCCAAGAGGAAATCGACAAGCCGCTTGATTGAATCCTCGTCGTGGTCATCCGTGCCGAGAATAATGGTGCCCTCCACTCCGATGCCCCGGTCCTTCATCCGCTTGATGCGGTTGCGGATGACATCCGATGTATCGAACACCGCCTGGTAGACATACCAACAGCCCGCCTCGGCAGCGAGGTCGAGAATTTCGTCGTCGTCCTTGATCGGGTGCGAGACCCATTTTTTCTTCAGCGGGATCATGGCCCTGAAGAGTTCCTTTTCCCACTCGTCGTCCTGCGCGAGCGAGTTGTCGACCACGAAGAGACGGTTGTTGTCAATGCCTTCCAACTCCTCGATTACTTGGTCGATCGGGCGCGGGCGGAACTGGCAGCCGCCGAGATACGGCGTGCAGCACGGGAAGCACTTGAAGCGGCAGCCGCGCGAGGCGTGGATAAGATCGACCATCTGCACACCGCGAAAGTTGTAGAGCTCGCGGTCGAGAATGTCGCGCCGTGCGGGCTTGATCAATGCCGTGTCGGGAAAGTCACCGCGATAGTCGTATACCGGCTTCAACTCGCCGTTTTCAAAATCGCGCAGCAAGCCTTCCATGCGCCCCTCGGCCTCGCCGAGGAATACCGAGTCGGCATGCTGCATCGACTCCTCCGCGTGCAGATGGGTCGAGATGCCGCCCATGACCACCTTTTTACCCAAGGCGCGGTATTCGTCGGCAATCTCCCACCCACGCGGAATCTGGCAGGTCAGCATGCAGGAAATGAAAACCAAATCCGCATCATGGCTGTATTCCACGGTTTGAACATGTTCGTCGATAAAGTTGATTTCAACATCGTCCGGTAGGGTGGCCGCAAAGACAACCGGCCCATGCGGCGGCAGGTGGAATTTGGGCTGGTTCGGCATTTTTGGCCATTTTGGATAGATTAGTTCAACTTGCATTTCAGGATTCTCCCTTGCTTGTGTTGTCCATCGGACCGACCACATGACAGCAGTCGCGTTTCCCGGTCAGTTCATAAAGCATCATGTATTTCGCCTGCCCTTCGGCAATCATGCGTTTTGCATGAACAATCAAACTTTCGGCAGTCGGCTGTTCACTGCGCAGATAGGTCAGCGGCCCTTGCAGGCCAAAGTGCACCGCCGCTTCGGCCAATGGACTGGACGGTAGCGTGTAGATAAAAAGATTGGCGCGCGCGAGCGTGCGTCCGCTTTCCACATAGTCGCGGAAATAATCCAGATTGGCCTGCTCGCATCCATACGGATCCGTGCCCAGCAGTCCGATGCCCTGCTTCAGGTCCTTGGAATATTCCAGCCCCGCATCGCGCAGCGCCAGTGCCGTCACATAGCACGCCCGCTGCGACATCGGCTCGAAGCGGCCAAAGTTTTTTACGGGATAGGTAAAGAGACCATCCTCCTTGCCGAGGCCGCGCAGCGTCGTGCGCGAGGCATACTCCACCGAAAGACCCAGCCGTTCGGCACCATATTCCGTCGGTGTCAGCCACCCGGTTCCCAGCACATCGATCTTCATTGCGCGCCCCCTTTCCGCAGTACCAGCGAGGCATTCACCCCGCCGAACCCGGCATTGGTCGAAAGGATGCAACCCGCATCCACGGCGGCAGTTTCCGGCAATGCCCATCCTGCGGCATCTTCGGCCGGTGCCACCATCCCGACCGTCGGAGGAACGACTCCGCCCTGGAACGTCTTGAGCGCAATCAACGCCTCTGCCAATCCTGCCGTGCCCATGGTATGGCCAATACCGCCCTTCACCGAATAGGTGGGTCGGGGAGAGGAAAAGACCCGCTGGAACGCGGCCATTTCCATGTTGTCGTTGTAGATCGTTCCCGTACCGTGCGCGGCAATGCAATCGATCTCCGCTTCGCCGATACCTGCCACCTTCAACGCAATCTCGATTGAGCGGGCAAGGCCGGCACCATCGCGCAACGGACCGGTCATATGGTTGGCATCGTTGCTCATGCCCCAGCCCAGCAGTTCGCCGGCCACGGTGCGCCCTTCGCGACAGGCACGCTCCTCGCTCATCAGCACGGCATAGCCCGCCGCCTCGCCGATGGTCAGCCCGGCATGTTCCGCATCGAATGGGCGCGACCTGCCGGAATCGAGCGCCATCAGCGACGAAAAACCGGAGTAGAGGAATTCGGTGACGGCATCGCATGAAACCACCACCACGCAATCGCACTCGCCGTTGCGGATGGTCGAGGCCGCCATGCCCAGAGCCACGGCCGAAGAGGCACAGGCGGAGGAAACAACCAGGCCCTTGTCTTCCACGCCGCAGAGTTCCCGCACGGAACCCAGCAGTTCATGCATGCAGCAGGCATGCGGCTCGCCGCAGTCATGGAGTACCTTCTCCTCAACACAGTCCATCTCCCCATTAAGGGTGGCAAGCATCAGTCCGGCGTCTTCCGGGATGGCATGTCCTTCAAGTATCTTTTCAAGCATCTGGAGAACCACGGATTTGCCTTCGTGGTAGGAAAGCCCCGGTACGGTTCCGGCCATGTTGCTCTTGAAGGCGGAGGTATCGAAACGATTGGTTTCGGCCAGCGCGGTTTTCCCGCCGAGCAACCCTTCCCAACAGGTGTCCACACCAAGACCATAGGGCGTGATCAGTTCGAAATCGGCAAAAACCACCTTGTTCATTCGCTTCCTCCAAGCTTGCCGGCCCTCCAGCGCTCCTGCTGCCTCTCCAGCAGCGGCGGCACGGCGAAGCACGGCTCGCCGGTGGCGGCCGAGCTAAAAAGCTGAACGGTGTAGCCGGTGGCCGCCACGGAGCCGTCCGCCTTGGTGATCTCATACTCGATATTGATGCGCGCCGCATCCGTCCAAAGCATCGACGCCTTCACCGTGAACAGCTCGTCCAGTTCCAGCGACTGGAAATAGTCCACATGCAATTGCACGATGGGCGCATAGATCCCCGCATTGAAAAAATCGTCGTAGCCCAGCCCACTCATGCGGCGCAGTTCGGTGGAGACCTCCTCGAACAACACCGCATAGTGGCCGTGCCACACGACAGCCATGGCATCGACCTCGCCAAAGCGGGCGCGGCGTTGGTGGGTATAGACCAGTGGCTCCGGAACATCCGGCTCGCGCTTGAAATAGGTTTTTTTCCTACGCATCCTCGATCCTCAACTTGAACTCGGCCACCCGGCTTCCCTCCGAAAGCAGCTTTGCGCGCAACACATCGCCGGCCAAAGCGCACTCCACCCGCAGGCATTGCCCCGGCCGCACCATCGAAACAAACTTGGCGTTCACCACCTCCACCAACGACTGGCGCGTTCCGCGCATCCGATCCGCCATGGCCATGGCCAGCGCAATCTGGCAAACCCCCGGCAGCACGGGCTGTTCGGGAAAGTGTCCCTTGAAACCGGAAAACCCCTCCCCGAAGACAATCCCAGCCGTAGCCGTATCGCCTTCGGAAGCATAGCCTTCCAAATATTCGTCAATTTCTTGTCTCATGCTTTATCCATTGTCTTGCACCGGATAGACCGTCTTGAGGCGCAAAACCATCCGGTAGTGAAACTGTTTATTGTAGAGGATGATCCCTTTCGGATACAGCCTTCCGTCAAATTCTTCATAGTCGTAGTAGCGCACGATGCAGCGGGTTATCCACCCTTTGGAAAACCGCTTTTCGGTCAGTAGGCGGCGAGGGCCGGAATAGCGATGCTCCACCGTTTCACCATCCTGCTTCGCCTTGAAAACCAGTCGGTTCTTCTTGTGCTTCACCTCCGCTCCGTCCGGGGGTGACCAGCCGAAATAGATTCGCCGCAAATCGCGCCCCATGCCTTCGGCGATGCGGTCGCCGTGCTTTTCTAGCTGGGGGGGGATGAAGAGCGCCTCGACCTCGGCGCCCTCGCCCTTGAGTTCGAACAGAGTGATGCCTGCCGGGGTCATGCAGGAGAGTGCATAGGTGTCGGATTCCGGGTCGATGGAAAGATAGCCCAGGCCGGTAAAGCCCTTGCCGAAAAAACTAAAGACCACGCTTTGGAGCAGCTCGAAGCGCTGGCCGACCGATGCATCGAAATTCTCCACCACTGCGGCAGGTTCCACGTCCCGGAAGTCCGCCTTAGGCTCCGCCTCGAACGGAACCGTGG
>JBDLHZ010000130.1:0-7133 GCA_039715135.1 Verrucomicrobiota bacterium | reverse complement strand
GTACATCCATCACACCGGGAAATGGCGTCATGCCGAACACCATGTCGGTAACGCGTTCATTTACCTCAAGGCTCCAGTCCAGCAGCTTTTTCAGCTCTCCATTGCCGGTCTTTTCGACCTCGGCAATCAGTGCCGGGTTGCCAAGCTTGGTTTCGCGCCCGACCCACGCATCCAGCTCCTGGAGTTCCGGCACATGGAAACCGCGTGCCTGTACATCCTTGCGCTCCCGCAGCAAGTCGCGGAAATACCGGATCGCCAAGAAGCGGTTGCAACCGCGTGTTTTGCTGTAGAGGTTGACGAAGTCCCAGACCTCGCGCGCCGCCTTGCTGACGGGCTGGCAGCCCAAATGTTTGATCACCGCCGGACAAAAACATTCCTTGTGCTTCAGCTCCATGGTGTCGAACACGCAACCGTCGCTGTCGAACCCGATGAAATAGTCGTTTTCCTTACGCAGATTTTTCAGTTGGGCAACATAATCCATTCTTTCTCCTTGATCCACACGGTTAATCGATAATGCACAGGCATATGCCTTTGCAACTCTTCAACACCCCAATCCTGCATCTGAACAGGTGAAAACGGGCGGAATTCCCAGCGCAGGATATTCAATTTTAATTTCAGATTGACACTGTAAAGGAAAAAGGCTATTTATCAAACGTTTGATGCTATTTTGTGTCCTGATTGAATGATCTCCGCTCGATTGGGTCGAATGCGTTGAACATTTTGATTTTTGGTGGTATATTTTTTAGCAACAGCGGGTAATTAAAAGGAAAAACATGAAACAAACAATAATCATAGTATCACTCATCCTATTTTCCGGAATATGCCCCAAGGGGTTCGCAACCAGCTACTATTGCGATCCGGTCGGCGGTAGCATGGGCAACACCGGCACCAGCACAAACAGCGCATGGGGCAACCTGCAGTCGGTATTTCTGGCCGGAAAAACGTTTAGTGCCGCGGATGAAATATTCCTGATGAACGGTGCACACGGCCAACCCGATATCGGCTCGGCAGGAACCCATACAGACTATGTCACAATCAAGCCCTATCCGGGCCACACCCCCAAGGTTGCATCGCTCCGGATACGTGCCGGCTCATATTGGGCACTCGACAACCTTACGTTTGCGACTGATGGTTCAGGCGGAACTTTTACTAGATCCTACATGCTGGAGACACTAGTCCCTATCGACTACATTAAAGCCGAAAACTGCTCTTTCTATTCCGTCGAAGACTCTTCTGCATGGTCGAAAACGGATTGGGACGCAAACGCCGACAAAGCGGTGATGATTCGCGGTGATTACACCATCTTCAACACCAACACCATTGAAAACACCTCTTTCGCGCTGGAAATCCGCGGCAACCATGCCGAAGTGAAGGGCAATCTGATCGACAACTTTAGCGGGGATGCGCTCCGGGCCCTAGGTTCCGATGCAACCTACGAAGGCAACACCATCCGGGACGCATACATACACGACTATGCCGTCAACCATGACGACGCGATACAAATGTACACCCTTTTTCCCGGCACCAGTACAGTCGACCCCAACGGCGTCATCAGCAATGTGGTATTCCGCAACAACAAGATCTACAACTTTGCCGATCCCATCACACCGCAAATGATCGCCCAGAATATGGTTGGATACTGGATGCAGAGCATTATCAACACCGACGGGCACGTCGAAAACGTGGTGATTGAAAACAATCTGATCGTTGCCGACCATTCCCACGGCATAACCCTGTTGGGTCCCGTCAACTGCCGTGTGCAAAACAACACCGTCATGAAGACGCCTACAGAGGCAAATCAAGATTCCGGGAATAATACTCCATGGATCGCGTTCTGGGCGGACAAGGTAGGAAACCAACCCGCAGACAGCACCATGCGCAACAATATCTCATCCCTGTTCACTCCCGGAACCCATTCCGCTGGATCGAACATATTGGTGGAAAACAACCTAGAGCCAGCGGCCAGCACCTATACAAACGTTTTTGCCGACTACAACAACTTTGATTTCAGCCTGAAGACTGGCAGCCCGGCCTTTAACGCAGGGGCAAATACCGACCTGACGGCAACGGACATTGCAAGCAAGCCGCGGTGGGTCGGCACCTATGTCGATTGCGGCGCCTACGAATTCCAGCCCTATGAAGCGTGGATTGCCGGTTATCCGGGCGTGGGAGCCGAAACGAATATGACCGACAATCCCGACAACGATAGCCTCAACAACCTCTGGGAATGGGCTCTCGGCGGCAATCCGGACGATGACACCGATATCGGGCACAGCCAAACCGTTGGAATCATTGAATACATGGGGGACAACTGGCTCGAATATATCCATGCCAAACACAACGATGCCGATGCCCTCGGGCTAAGCTATTATGTTGAAAAAAACACACAGCTGACCAACAGCGCCGCATGGACCATCAATTATGATTTCATGGCGGGTGAGCCCGACTCGGCTGGCTCCGGATTCGGCACTGTCACCAACTGGGTTATAACCACCGTTGAAGATGCACAGTTCATGCGGTTGATCATCGAGGCCGACTAAACCCATCCCGGGCGATCAGCCCGGGTAGGACGTGGCGGGCCGACGCGGATGCCCCGCTTGTCGAAGTGCTTTCCAACCGGAAGTTTTTTCAGGGTTTCGAGACATTCGAACAGCCATTTATGCGATGTCTTGTATTGGATGATTTCCCCGCGTTCATCCGTAATGGTGATGAGGAATCCCCCGTACTTTGTTCCCCGCATGGGGGATGCCGCCCTCATCGCCGTGGCCTGAAGCCTAATCGGCTTGGGACTGTAGAATTCGTGGGAACCCTTGTTCTCTCCAGAGGGGGAGAACGTACTCTGCTGGCGATCAAGCAGAACATAGTTGTCGCCATCTATCTCTTCCCCAAAAGCAAAAAACTCTACCTTCAGCTCATGGGAATATGGCTTGGTGGTGCTTTTCTTCAATCGGGCGCCAAAAGTAAAATCGGATATTTGCAGCGGGCGCCCACTCCCCTCGTACGGACTCAGTTTCGGACGAGGGATGGAGTTGCTCTTTTTTGAAAAGTTGATCTGGAATTCGGGCGGATTCGCAAGTTCCACGTATTGACGGTCTTCCGGAGAAAGCTGCTCGGCCGGTATCTTGAGTTGCTTCCCCTTCCCGCTTTTCAGTACCACATTGCCGGCGACAATGGCCATGAACTCGGCTTCCAGGCTTCGGCCATCCAAGGATGTCCATTTCCTTGCTTCCTTCCTGTCGTTTTTATCGTATAGCTCCGGCATGGGGGGATCAATTTGCACCTCGTCATAGTAGGTTATGTTCTCTACTTCGTAGTCGCAGAAAACCGGACCATTGGTAACGCAGGCGTCGTTCGGATCCAGATCGGCATGAATGGTCTCAACCAGATCGATCGACGACACCGCTGTCTTGAAGATGGGAAGGATTGGCCCGCTCCGATCCGGGCTCCTTTCATATTCCTCTCCCTCGACCTCCACAACGAGCATGGCCTGGAACAACCCACCGGGCACCTCGCCGATCAGCACCTCCATATCCTTCGACTCGCCCCCTTTGAGTTCAATCCAATCACCAACAACCGATAGTTCGCACCCCAGCCAGTGTGATCGTGATTTTGCCGAGCTCGTCTGCCAACCGGGGGTAAGCATCCCGGTATCCCATTCCGACATGTAGGTGGTACGTGGATAAGGGGCGTTGAGCACGATCTCCCCATTCACCCGTACAATCAGAATATCGTCGCCCAGCCCCCAAAACCGGAATTTGATATCCTCCCTATGTACAAGCTCCCCTTCGTAGTGAACCGCAAAGCAGTAGCTGCTGGCTTCCGGCTCGCCAAATGCCTGCGGGGCAAGCACCGACTGGACCGGTGGAATCGCAAATGTCGTAGTGTAGAGTTTTTTCTGCGAGCGATAATAGCGCGAAAGCCTGGAAGTGTCCCAGCCGCTCTGCACAAACCGCCGCATTTCCTGGATGAATTTTCCGGGATCCATCAGAGCGGGACGACCGTTACGCCCGCGCTGGAGATCGTAGAACGTTCCCACAAAGTCGTTGCCGATGGACTGTTCGCCGCCGAAGAGACCTTCCACGCTGAAGTCGGGCATGATCTCGAAGCCACCAATGCCGCCCGAGAGCCCTTCGCCCATGCCGGACATTTCAGGAAGCTGGATGTCGGGCATGCTCGCACGGTTCATCTTGGTCACAATGCGCGTGGTCGGCTTGGGCTTCGAGGTCTTCTTTATCTTTACCTTGGGCTTCTTGAGCTTCATCTTCGGCCGCTCCACCGCCTTGGGCGGCTCGAATTCAACCTCTCTCTTCTTCACAACCGTAAAGACCACCAACATCCCTGCGAGAAAGAAGAGTGCGGCGTGGATCGCAATACTCAGCAATACCGCACTAGACATCCCCTTTACGATTTTCTGCTTTTTCTTGAACAACCGCTTCATCTCCAACCCTCGTTGCACAACATGTGATTCCCGTGCTTTAGGTAGCTAAGTTCATGCTTATATCAAACGTTTGATTATTGCAAGTTCCCTTCAAGTAAACTTTTTGCCGCAGTACAGGCATCCTGAGCTTGATCCGTGATGGTATCCCGCTGCCTATTGGCGATCTGCTGCCGTGTGGCGATCCATGACCCGCCAATATTACTGACAACGGGAAGCGAAAGATATTCACTCATGTTTCCGAGGTTCACACCACCGGTCGGGCAGAACTTCACGCCAAGCGGCGCATAAGGCGCCGCCAGATTCTTGAGCATGCCGACACCGCCTGCGGCTCCAGCCGGGAAAAACTTCAGCAGCTTGCAACCCAGTGCAAGCCCTTGCTCGATTTCCGACGGAGTCATCACGCCGGGAATGAAGAGCGTACCGTGGTCCTGAAAGAATTTAATGGTGTAGGGGTTAAGCCCGGGGGCAAGACCGAAGTCGACACCAACGTCAATGCACATCTTTGCCTGTTCGGGGGTAACAACCGTCCCCGCCCCCACCAGCATTTCGGGGAACGTCTTCTTGATGCGCGCCAGTGCCTCGGGTGCGACGGCGGTGCGGCAGGTTACCTCGATTATATCCATTCCGCCTTTGAGCAGAGCTTCTGCCAGCGGTTCGGCATCGTTGGCGTCGTCAATCACAATCACCGGGATTACCGGTCGTTTCAACAGTTCGTTTAGCATGTTCGGTTTCTCCTTTGTTTGGGCGAGGATGAATCTCGCCCCTACCGATCTACACGGGCACCGGCACCCGTAACAATCTTTTCGACTTCCACAAGCAAAGCCATGGTGGTGGCGGTGTGGAACCAGCGAACGCCGAGCGTGCCGAAGATATGTTCCCCGTCGATGTCGCCGGTTCTAGTTTCAATGTATTCATCGTTTTTCCCTATAGATTTTACCATTGCGGTAGTCCGCCCAGGCGGTTTCAAACCAGAGGTTGCTTTCGGGAATCGGTCGGCGCTTAACCCAGCGGTTCTTGATTTTTCCATCCACCACCACGGTTTCCTGCACCTTGGCGCGGAAGGATTCATCTTCGGGAAGGAAGCTCCACTCCTTCTTGTCGAGCTGCTTGTGGGCGCGCTTGCCGGAGGCATCGCGCACCATGGCCGAACCGCGCGAACCGACGCCGCTCTTCACGTGGTGCAGCGTTGCCGCAAGGTAGACCCAGTGCGCAAAGCAGAGCTGGCGGTTGCGCAGCGCCTGCACGGCCTGCGTCGTATTCTCGACTTTGCACCCCTGCCCTTCCAGCACATCCATCTGCGCCTTCGCCTCCTTGACGGCCTGCTTCAGTCCATCGAGCGACCGGATGTGTGCGCCGGCCCGGCTCATGCGCTCCTGCAACTCGCCGCGCACTTCGCGCCAATTGGCCTCCGACTTTCCGCACCGCTTCAGGAACCCGGAGACTTCACGGATGGCCGCCTTGGCCGCCTTGTTGAAGTCGGCCATTTTCAGGTCGCTGTCCGCGTAGCAATTGCCGATGTATTCCGTCGCGCGGAACGAACCAACCTGCCCCGAGTTGAGCGCCGATCCACCGGGACGGGCCACGCCGTGCGATCCGTTCACCTCGCCGACCGGGAACAAGTGCTTGATGTTGGTCGATTCCCACCAGTGGTTTCCAGCCAACCCGCCATTGTTGTGCTGGGCGCAGACCGCGACTTCGAGCATCTCCTTGGTGATGTCGATGTTGTGGTCCTTGTAGAGCCCGATCGCGCCGGGGTTCATATGCTGCAGCCGGGCGATCGGCGTCTTCTGGAATGCCTTGGAGTTTTCGAGATATTCGTAGGCCTCCGCGTCCAGATCCTTGAAGTTGAAGCCTTCCGGATTCTCGCGGAAGTCGAGGAATACGCGGCGCCCCTTCAGCGCGGTTTCAATGTAGACGAGGATGTCGACGATCGACGAGCCGCCAACAATCTTCTTGGAGTCGAACGGCCATTGATATCCCTTCAGGAACACCTTCGAGTTCATTTCGCCGACACTGTCGAAATAGTCGCCCATGAATTCGCGCGGATTGCTTTTTCCGTCGGCATCGGTGGAGACAAACTTCGGGACCACCTGCATGTAGGTTCCCGACACGTTCCAGCGGAACTTGGTGGAGGCCAGTCCATACTGCGCCTCGGGAAGTCCCTGCGCCGTTGCGCCGGCCTTTAGCGCAATGCCGATGGCGCCGGTATGCACCACGGGATAGACGCTGGTCTTGTAGAGCCCGCCCGGACCGCCGGCCGCGAAGACGACGTTGTCGGCAGCGTAGGCCACCAGATCGCCCTTCGCATTGAGTGCGATTGCGCCGCACGCGCGTTTTTCCTTTCCCTCGCCCGTGGTCAGCAGATCAACCACATTGGTTTTTTCCTGCACGGGAATCTTGCGGCGCTTCACTTCGGCAATCAGCGCGCGGCACATGTCGCGCGAGGTATAGGGGCCGACCGACGTACCGCGTTGCGCCGGGTCGTGGTCGGTCTTGTAGCCGACAAACTGGCCATACGCATCCTGCGGAAACTTGACGCCGAGATTGACGAGGTTCAGGAACCCGCGAGCGGAAACGGCCGCTTCGATCAACGCTAGGTCGCCATGCATGCTACCCGGTGTGAAAAAGTTTTTCGCCATGGCCAGCGGCGCGTCGAGATCGTTGCCGCACATGGCGCTTTTGTAGTAGGTCTGCT
>JBDLHZ010000129.1:0-7146 GCA_039715135.1 Verrucomicrobiota bacterium | reverse complement strand
CCGTCTTTTTCGAGAGTCGCGTCGATGACGCTCTTTTTGCGCTGCTGCATTTGCAGAACCTTTTCCTCGACGGTGTTCTTGGTGATGAGCTTGACGCTGTAGACGGTGTTTTTCTGGCCGATGCGGTGGGCACGGTCGGTGGCCTGGTCTTCGACGGCGGGGTTCCACCACGGATCAAAGTGGATGACCATGTCGGCCCCGGTCAGGTTGAGTCCGCTGCCTCCGGCCTTGAGGCTGATGAGGAAGAGCGGGATGGAGCGGTCGGTGTTGAAGGTGCGCACGCGTTCCTGCCGGTTCTTGGTGGAGCCGTCGAGGTAGCAATATTTTAGTTCCCGTGCCTCCAGCTCTTCGCGGATGATGGCCAGCATTGACGTAAACTGGCTAAAGACGAGGATGCGGTGTCCGGCATCGAGCGCTTCATCGACCAACTCGAAGAAGAGTTCCATCTTGGCGGAAGGATATTTGCTTTCGAGGCCGGGCAGCTTGAGCAGGTCGAGGTGGCAGCAGGTTTGCCGCAGTTGCAGGAGCACCTTGAACACCTCCATGCGCGATTTGTTGAAGCCCTTTTCCCCGACGAGGTCGGTAACCTTGCGCTTGGCGCTTTCGAGCAACTGCTTGTAGACCTTGCCCTGGTCGCCGCTGAGCGAGCAATGGGCGATACGCTGGATCTTGTCGGGCAGATCCTTGGCGACCTCTTTCTTGAGGCGTCGCAGGAGGAACGGGTGGAGCTTGCGGCGCAGCTTGATCTGCGCCAGCTCGGCGTCGGGGCCGCCGGCCTGGATCGGTAGCTCATAGTTTTCGCGGAAGGTCTTGTGGTGGCCGAGATAGCCGGGCATCAGGAAATCCATGATCGACCACAAATCGGACACGCTGTTTTCAATCGGCGTGCCGGTCAGCACGAGCTTGTGGTGCGCCTGTATTTTTTTGACGGCTGCGGCGTTTTGCGTGGCCCGGTTCTTGATGTGCTGCGCTTCATCGAGCGCGGCAACCGCGAATTGGTGCTGGAGATATTCATCGAGATCCCGGCGGATCAATGCGTAGGAGGTGATGACCAGGTCGCATTCGGCGATCTTGTCCCAATGCTCGTGCCGCTCGGCACCGTGCATCCTTTGCACGCGCAGTCCAGGGGTGAACTTTTCGGCCTCCTCGGCCCAGTTGTCGACGAGGCTGGTGGGGCAGATAATGAGCGACGGCGTGCCATGCGCCTCTTCGTTCTGCCGCTGGAGCTGGAGCCATGTAAGGGTTTGCAGGGTTTTGCCCAGTCCCATTTCGTCGGCCAGAATGCCGCAGAAGCCGCTGTGTTCGAGGAAGCGAAGCCAGTAGACGCCGCTTTTCTGGTAGTCGCGCAGGGTACTCTCCAGCGGTTCGCCGAGGGCAACGGGTTCGATTTTCGCGTCCCGGTTCTGGGTTTGCGCCTGGGCGACCCATTCCGGCGCGGCTTCCACATCGACCCCGTCGAGCGAATGGAGCGAGGCTTGCACATAGGCGGCGTGGATGTCGTTCATGCGGAAGGTGCCGGGTTCGCCCCCTTCGCCCGTCGAGCAGTCGCTGAACACCTCGCGCGCGGTTTCGATGGCATCGATGTCGAGCAGGATGGTGCGGCCCTTCTTCTCGACAAAGGCTTCGCCCATGTTGAGCGCCCGCATGATATCGCTGGGATCCAGGCTCTCCCCGCCCGCGTTTTCATATTCATAACCGACGTCGAAAAACCCGTTGCCCGCTCCGGCGGAGTTGATGTGCACCACGGGTGTCGTGAATTCGGCCTGCTCCATGAATGCCGAGACCATGCCTTCGAGGTCGATGCGCCAGCCAAGGCGGCGCAGCCGGGGCAGGGCGCCGCCCAGGAAGTTGAGTACCTCGCGCGTTCCGCGGATCTGGGTCAGCATATCGCCGCGCCGACCGCGGAAACCAATATCCGTTGCAATCTCCAGCGCCTCCTGTTCCGCCTCCGGGTTGCGGATCTGGAATTCCAGCAGGTCGTCTTCGGCAGGAATGGAAAAATGGCCCAGTGCCTCGTCGCGCCCGGCAACGAGCTGCACAATTCCGTATTCGGCATAAAGTGTCGCGGAGAGGGCGGACTGTGTTCCTTCCACCGCCAGCCGGAAGCGCGGTTTGGCGGGCTTGAGCAGCAGCATGTCGGCGGAAATATTGGCTTCGACCGCCATCAGGCTTTCCAGCATCGGAAGCTCATTCTTCATGAACGACGGAACGGCATCGCGCGGGATGCGCACGGGGGCGTCGTAGATGGCGCGCAACGGCCCGGGCAGTACCTTTTCAAGCTTGGTGAAAATCCCGTCCTGCAAAATCCAGCCATTCCCGCCGCTCACTACGCACGTCATGGGTTCGCCCAGCCCGGTGTGCAGGGAGAGCACCAGTTCGCCGGTATCTTCGTCGAGTGCCATGTGGACAAAGGTGGCGGTAATGCCTTCGTCCACCATCAGATACCCGTCGTGCCCGCCCTCGCGGATTTCCTTCCCGTGGCAGAGCTCCAGGATATTGATGAAGTCGGAGAGCGAGGCAGTAAGTTTCCCCTTGGCCGGGCCTTCGCAAATGTCTTCGAGCACAAACAGCAGGTTTTCATCGTCCGGGCTTAAGGCGAGCGGAAGTTTTTTCGGAACCTCGTTGAGTGGGATGGCCTTGCCCTCCATATCCACTGCGCAGCGCAATGGAACCTGGCGTTCCGGCAGGTGTTCGCGCCAGCTTTGCTTGAGGATGATCCGGAGTTGTGCAGGGGTTCCACTGGGGTCGCGGGTGTGGTAGGCCGAGTCGTCGAACGAGGCCAGCCGCTCCGCGCGCCGCTTTTCCTCCTGCATCTTATCGACGCGGTGTGGATCGCTGTAGAGCCGAACGGCCTCCAGCCCCAGCGCCACGAGATGCGCACAGATCCTGCCCTCCTCGCGGTTTTCGCGGCATGGGCAATGGTTTTCCACCAAGCCGTCCGGCAGCACCTCGAACTTGCTGCGCATGCCCCGCACGCCGAGCGACAACTGGCCGGTCACGAAGGGGGCGTCATACTCCACCTTCTCGACCTTGCCCCGCTCGAACAGCGTCATTCCATCCTTGAAGGTTTTGACACCCGCCCAGTCCTTCAGGATTTTATGGGTAAATGGTACGTGTTTCATGGGGGACTGGTTCTTGGTGCCTAGTGCTTGGTGTTTATTTTACCTGATCGATGGCGTCGAGTTTTTTCCAGAGCCTGGAAAGATCCGCAAGCGGAATCATGTTCGGGCCGTCTGAAAGGGCGTTGGCCGGGTCGGGATGCGTTTCGATGAACATGCCATCGACGCCCACCGCCGCTGCGGCCTTCGCGAGGTAGGGGGCGAAGCGCCCGTCGCCGCCGGAGGTGTCGCCCTGGCCGCCGGGCGACTGAACCGAGTGGGTGGCGTCGAAGATGACCGGATAGCCCATTTCGCGCATGATGATCAGGCTGCGCATGTCGGCCACCAGCGTGTTGTATCCAAACGATGCGCCGCGTTCGGTCAACATGATCTTCTTGTTGCCGGTCGACTCGATCTTCTTCACGACGTTGGCCATGTCCCATGGGGCGGCAAACTGCGCCTTCTTCACGTTCACCACCGCGCCGCTTTCACCGGCCGCCACGACGATGTCCGTCTGGCGGATCATGAAGGCGGGCAACTGGATAATATCGACCACCTTCGAGGCAATGTGGATTTCCTCGACGCTATGCACATCGGTCAGCACGGGCACGTTGTACTTGGCCTTGATCTCCGCGAGAATTTCCAGCCCCTTCGAAATGCCGGGACCGCGATAGGAGTTGATCGAGGTGCGGTTGGCCTTGTCGTACGAAGCCTTGAACACCAGCGGGATATTTTGCCGCCGCGACAGCTTCACCAGCTTGTCCGCAATCGCCATGCAGCCTTTGCGGCTCTCGATCACGCACGGCCCCGCAATCATCGCCAGCGGATTCTTCCCGCCAAACTTCACGCCCTTGATATTAATGGTCTTCGTCATCGCAATCTTCCTTTCGGTAAACAGGTGGGTGGATGAAACAATATATACCTTGGAGCGGCAAGACCGATCTGGGAAGCGTCGATGGAAATTATGCAATTGGAAATAGATGGTGCTGACAAGTCCGACCTGCCCGACGAGTTCGATGCAGGGAAGTAATGTTTTGATGGAACTGCCGGCAGGCCTTGTTTAGCTCTTGCGAATCGGTTTTTCCAGAAGATCGACTTCTTCGATTATTTTGCTTTTCGGCTTAACCCGTAGCGTTTTTATCTCGAAAGGCTTTAGGTCTATTTTGGTTTTTCGCCCAATAAACGGCAGCGACAGGGTTGTTGAACGTTTTCGCCCGGTCGGTTCGAACAGCCTAATAATGAGGCCGTTGTTTTTCTCTGCTTTCTTGATTGCCGCGACCTGTACGACCTTGTCGCTCAATTCAACCAGCGGCTTGGGCTTTTTGCCTTCGCCCGACGGCCAGAACGACAGTACGAAAGGCGCTTCGTTTTTCGCGAGCGCTTCGCGGTCGATGGCGTTGAGCCGTCCGGCAACCCTGCCTGCATTGAGCCAGAACCTGAACGAGCGTTTGCCCTGGTCGATCCGGGGAGTGTAGCGGTCGGGCACCGGCATTGGAAACCTGCCTTCGTAGGGTGCTGCGCACGAATAGGCCGGCGAACGGAGCAGGGTCAGCCGCAGGCCGTCCTTAGAGAAGTCCGAACTGTATGTGCCGTTGTTTATGCAGGTGAGCGCCGCGTTCTTCTTACGGTCGACAATGGCAACCCATTTTTGCGCGACGGATTCGTTGCCGTTGTTTTCGAGGGGGTTTACACCATAGGCGGTCTGGCCGATATATTTCCCGTTTTTCAGTGGCGTCGGTACGGAGAGTTTGAGCATCTTGTTCTTTTCGTTCCAGAGGACTTCGGTTTCGACCTCGATTTCGCTGGAGCTTTTTGAAAGCTTGTAGCGTTGGCAAATGAACGAGTGGTTGTAGGCGAACAGCGCTTCGACCACGCACCGCACCGGGCCGTCCTCGATTACCCGCACGGGCTTGATGACCCCCTTTTCGATGGCCGCGAATTCGGTGGCGGCCTTTTCGTCCATCAGCTCGAAGCGTCCCACGACGTCGCCGTAGCGTTGCCGTGCTTCGTCCCAGCAGTCGGCATTGTCTTTCATGATGATCGGCTCAAAGGCGTTTTTGCCCGCGAAGTCAACGCCGTTGACCCGGTATTTGTCGATGAGCCCGGTCTTGGTGTTGACGACGACTTCCATCTTTTTGGTTGTGAAGACGATTTTGCCGGCACGCGGTTTCAAGCCGGTTTCGGGCTTTGCCGGAAGCTCTTCAAGGCGGCAGTCGAAGCGGTTCATTTGGGAGGGTTTGAGCACGGCGGGGAAGACAACCCGCTTGCGCCACTCCGCAGCCAGATTGCTCTGTTCCTGCTCGGTCTGGCTGGGCAGCGGCTTGTTCCCGTCATAGGCCTGCACATTGAAGAACCGTTCGGGAGCTTTGGCGTCCTCAAGGTTGAACTCGCACTCCACCAGTTGTTCAACCGGGTAGGGATGGGGATTGTAGACCAACACCGGAATCTGCCCAGCCTTGGGCTTTTTCTGTCCGGTACTCAGCGCGAAAAACGCCAGTGCCTTCAGGCGCGAAACGGTTTCGAGGCCATGGTCGATGGTTCTCAAGGCGGCCTCTTCAACCGCTTCAATGGACGAGCCGGGCAGAATGTCGTGGAACTGGCCGAGCATTAGATCCTCAAGGGCCGCGTCGATCTTTTCCGTTGGATATTCCATCAAGTTCTGCATCGCGGCGGCCGAGCACATTTTTTCGCAACTGTAGATTTCGTTTTCCAGCAGGCGCTGCTTTTGCTTGATGCGGATCTGTGAAATGTAGCAGCCCTTTGCCCACGGATTGAGATCGTTGCCGTAGCGGGGCAAGTTCTCTTTGTTGCGGGCCAACTGCCTGAAAAAGGTCTTTGGCGTGGAGTGCCGGATGTCGTATTCATCGGTGCCGGCGATCAGCTTGTTCACTTTGCGCAGATCGATTTTGGAAGGTCCGCCGCCGTGGTTGCCGACGCCCCAAAGAATCAGGCAGTGTTCCTTGTCGCCGAAATCCTTGAGCCACTGTTCAATCTTCTCGGCAGCCTTGCCGTACGGCGAGTTGTACCACCCGCAAAAACGCGTGGCCAAAACCTCCGAGCCATCGAATCCGGTCCAGACAAATTCATCCGCAGGCAGGTCGAGGAACCGGGTTGTCGGTCGGCCGAACAGGTAGGAATCGTATCCGGATTTTGCGAGGATTTGCACAAGGCCGCGGCTGTGTCCGAAGGGATCGAAGTTGATGGCCGTTTTCACATCCACGCCGAAGTGCTTCTTGAAGTAGCTCTTTCCCATTAAAATCTGCCGGACGAAGGACTCGCCGCTCGGCATGTTGCAGTCGGGCTGCAGGTACCATCCGCCCATGATGTGCCAGCGCCCCTGCCTGACCAGCTTCTGGATGCGTTTGAAAAGGGACGGTTCATATTGCTGAACCCATTTGTAGAGGATCGCCTCGTTGTGGTTGAAAACAAATGATTCGTTTTCCTCGCACAGTTCGGCGGCGGTTCGGAACGTAGAAAGCGCCTCGGCGGCACCCTCCTGCCATTCCCATAGCCAGACCGGATCGAGATGGGCGTTGCACAACAGATGGATGGTTTTTTTCTTCGGCATTTTACTATGTTCGCTTTCATGCAGCATGGGTTTGATGTAAAAATAGCGCGATATATTTCTGGAAAACAAATGAAAGTCACTTTCGACGATAAGGCAATCAAAATTGATGGCAAACGAACCCTGATATTGAGCGGAGCGATCCACTATCCGCGAAGCACGCCGCAAATGTGGCCGGAGCTGATGCAAAAATCGGTGGATGCCGGGCTGAACACCATTGAGACGTATGTATTCTGGAACCTGCACGAAGCCGGGCGGGGCGAATATGATTTCGAGGGCAGGTTGGATTTGCGCCGCTTTTGCGAGCTCGCCGCGGAATCCGGGTTGAATGTCATTCTGCGGCTGGGGCCGTATATTTGTGCGGAAACAAGTTATGGCGGATTCCCTTCATGGCTCCGGGATGTTCCCGGCATCCGAATGCGCACCTTCAACGAACCGTTCATGCAGGAGGTTCGGCGATGGCTGGAACATCTTGCAGGCTAT